>JBEKVG010000084.1:0-8451 GCA_049514195.1 Anaerolineales bacterium
CCTCAGCCGGAATTCCAAGCAGGGGCTTGATCTCGTCCACGTTCTGGAAGCCGACCCAATTCGAACCGATCCTTTCAGACCAAGCGGTCAGGATCATCGACTGGATGGCGCGGCTGACGTCGGATACAGCGTAGGGCGACTGGTCCATGGCAACAACAACCGCCAGCGGCACCTGGGCAATGTAGGGCCCGGTACGCGCCAGTGCCCCTAGTTTCTTCAATGTCTCCCGATTTTCCACAACAATAAAATGCCAGGGTTGGCCATTCCGGCTGCTGGCAGTCAGCCAGGCAGCCTCAACAATCTTATGGACCGCATCAACTGGGATGGGTTTATCTTTATAAGCGCGTACTGCCAGGACAGTCCGGACTGCATCAAAAACTTCCATAGCATGTCTCCTCTAAAATAATATTCCGCTTCAGTTTTGTATCGATGAAGGTCTGCACGCCGACCGTTCAAACTTTCCTGCACACCAGTCCCTTGAGATACGCTCCCTCGGGAAAATTGAGCGCCACCGGGTGATCGGGAGCCTGTGCCAGGTGCTCCAAGATCTGCGCATCCACGCCCGCGTCCAGCGCCGCTGAGGCGACGATCTTCTGGAACAGGGCCGCCTCCACGCCACCCGAGCAGGAAAATGTGACTAGGAGTCCATCCGGACGCAGCAGCTTGAAGGCTAGCAGATTGATATCCTTATAACCGCGCACAGCCCTTTCAACCTGGGCAGCCGTGGGGGCGAACTTGGGCGGGTCCAGGATGATCATGTCGAAGGATTTGCCTTCATCGCGGAACTTGCGCAGGAGCTGGAAAACATCCCCTTCCAGGACCATGTGACGAGTTACGGGTAAGACATTGAGAGCGACATTTTCCCGGCACAAAGCCAGCGCCTCGGCCGAAGTGTCCACTGATAGGACTGATTTAGCCCCACCTGCCAGCGCATTGACCGTGAATCCGCCCGTGTAGCAGAAGCAATCCAGCACATCCCGCCCGTCAGCTAGCGCCCGCACACGCAGGCGGTTTTCACGCTGGTCCAGGTAGAAGCCGGTTTTGTGGCCGATTTCGAGGTTGACATAGAATCTGAGATTGTTTTCCAAGATGGAGATTGGCGAATAGGGGATGTCGCCGCGCAAAAGGCCAACTTTGGGAGGCAAGCCCTCCAATTCGCGCACATCTGCGTCGGAGCGTTCGAAAATATCCTTCAGACCGGTCAGTTCGCGTAGCAGGTCGGTCTGTGTGTCTTTCCAATATTCCGAACCCGCCATCAGGGATTGCAGGACGAGTACATCAGCGTAGCGGTCCACAATCAGGCCGGGCAGACCGTCAGACTCAGCATAAACCAATCGACAGGCATCCGTATGGACAGACTTTATGTCCGCCCGTGAATGAATGGCACGTTGCAATCGGCGCCGGAAAAAATCTATATCCACCCGCTCGATTGGATCGAAGGTCCAGACGCGCGCCCGGATCTGTGAGCATGGGCTGTAAGCTGCACGCGCAAGGAACTGCCCGTTGGCAGCCAGCAGGTCCACGGTCGCACCCGAGGCAGGATCCCCCTCCAGACGGGCTACTGCTCCGGAGAAGATCCAAGGGTGGCGGCGCAGCAGCGATTTCTCGCGTCCGGGTTTGAGGATGAGGAAAGACATAAAAGAATCTTACCACCAAGGACTCAAAGAGCACAAAGGAAAAGCTCTTGTGCTCTTATCTTTGTGATCCTTCGTGGTTAGCTGATGATCCCGATTTCGCGCCCGGCCATCTCGATCACGCCCAGGGCATAGTTGATTTCTTCTGGCTCGTGGGCAGCCGTGACGGTGGCGCGCAGGCGGGACTGCCCTTCCGGCACTGCTGGGGAAACCACTGGCAATACAAATAAATCCTTGTGCTGGCAGGCCTGGGTAAGCTTGTAGGCGCGCTCGTCTGAGCCGCATAGCACCGGGACAATGGCAGTGGTGGTCAGCATAGTGTCAAATCCCGCCTTCTTCAAGCCATTTATGAAATGCCTTCCGTTGGCATTGACCTTTTCGATGCGCCAGGGTTCATCCAGGATGACTTTGAAGGCCTCATTGGCGGCCGCGGCCTGCGCCGGGGGCAGGGCAGCAGAGAAAATGTAGGCCCGGCTGGCATGCCGCAGGTATTGGATGAGTTCCTTATTGCTAGCGACATATCCGCCCACCGACGGGATGGTTTTGCTGAGTGTGCCCATTTTGATGTCAATCACATCGTCCAGGCCGAAATGCTCCTCGATACCACGACCAGTTTTGCCAAGCACGCCCACCGAATGGGCCTCGTCGACCATCAACCAGGCATGGAACTTCCGACATAATTCGACCGTCTTAGGCAGGTCGAGTACGTCACCGTCCATGCTGAAAACCGCATCCGCGACCACCAGTTTCGCCACATCCTCCGGCAACTGGCGGAGACGCCGTTCCAGCTCGGCCATATCATTGTGCCTGAAGCGACGGAACTCCGCGCCTGACATGATACAACCGTCCACGATGGAAGCATGGTTGAGTCTATCGGAGACGACATAGTCGCCGCGGCCCATCAGGGTCGAGATGACAGTCAAATTGGTAGAATAGCCGGAACTAAAGGATTATGCTGTGCAAATAATCATAACAACTCCATGGCTTGATTGGATTAACATATAATGTCTTCATGAGAATGACTGCCAGCAAAACCGTCCTCTTTATGCTGCTTGTCCCCGGCCTATTGGTGGGCGTCCTGCCTGTCTGGCTGATGGCCAGTGACCCGGTGCTGATCTCATTCGGCTTCTTCCGCTGGCTGGCAGTACCGCTCTGGGCAGTAGGAGTCGCGGTGACGGTCTGGTGCGCCTGGGCTTTCACCGTGCGCGGACACGGTACCCCTTCACCGACCGATCCACCAAGGGAACTGGTTGTCAGCGGGCTGTATCGTTTCGTCCGCAACCCGATCTATGTGGGTGTGATCATTTTCCTGATAGGATATGTGTTGTGGCATCCGTCACGCTCCATCCTAGGAATGCCGGTCATCGTGGCAATCTGCTCGCACTTATTCGTCACACTTTACGAAGAACCGCATCTGCGCAAAACTTTTGGTGTAACCTACGAGGAATATTGCCGCCTAGTTCCGCGCTGGATCCCAAGACTGAAATAACCTGCGCGAAGGCACCAGTTGAATTGCCAGCGAGTGGGCGCCGTTGCGGAGGTAAAGGCATGTCGGCTGTTTCCGTGATAACATCGTGGTTACTGCCAAAAACAGGAAATACCCTGAACACGCAGGGTTCGGAGCAAACCACCTTCTTCCTCCTAAACTTTTTTTTGTGTCCTTTGTGCCCTTTGTGTCCATCGTGTAAAAATCTTTTTGGAGACTTTCATGGACAAACCAAAATCCGGCCTACGCAGTCTGCCCGTTAACGTCTGGGTGGTGACTGCCACATCCTTCCTCACCGACGTCTCTTCTGAGATGATCTTCAATCTGGTGCCGCTCTTCCTGGCCAACGTACTCAACGCCGGGACGGCCGTCATTGGCTTGATCGATGGGCTGGCTGAGACTACCGCCAGCCTGATGAAAATATATGCCGGCGGCCTCTCGGATAAGCTTGGCCAGCGTAAATGGTTGACCGTGCTGGGCTATGCTATCTCGACCGTCTCCAAGCCTTTCCTGTACATTGCCAATGCCTGGGGCTGGGTACTTGGCGTGCGCGTAGCCGACCGCTTTGGTAAGGGTGTCCGCACCGCCCCACGCGATGCCCTGGTGGCCGACAGCATCGACGATAAGCAGCGTGGCCTAGCCTTTGGTATGCACCGTGCCGGCGACACTGCCGGTGCCTTCTTTGGTGTTCTGATCGCCGCCCTGATCGTCTGGCTTACTGAGCACGGCTCGGCCGACTTGACCCGCAATACCTTCCAGATCCTGGTCCTGGTGAGCATCTTGCCGGCAGTATTGGCTGTGCTGGTGCTTGCCCTATGGGCTAAGGAAACAGGCGTCCAGAGCCGCTCAAATGTGCCAGTGCTGAGCCTAAAGGGCATGGACATGCGCTTTAAGATCTTCATGCTGGTGCTGATCCTGTTCACCCTGGGAAACTCCTCGGATGCTTTCATTATCCTTCTCGGTCAGAATCGTGGCTTGGATGTATTCCAGATCCTGCTCATGTTGCTGACCTTCAACCTGATCTATTCAGCTCTCTCCGGCCCCCTGGGAGCACTCTCCGACAAGGTCGGGCGTCGGCGTCTGATCATCGGCGGCTGGATCGCCTACGGCCTGGTCTACCTCGGCTTCGCCCTGTCGAAGACCGGCTGGCAAATCTGGACTTTCTACGGCCTCTATGGCATCTATTACGCTGCCACCGAGGGCTCGGCCAAAGCCTTCATCGCCGACCTGGTACCGACCGACCGGCGCGGTATTGCTTATGGTCTCTATAATGCCGCCATTGGGTTGACCGCCTTCCCGGCCTCGGTCATCGCCGGCCTGCTTTGGCAAGGCGCCTTCGGTTGGCACGGACTGGGTGCTCCGGCTCCCTTCTTCTTTGGCGCCGGGTTGACCCTACTTGCGGGATTGCTCTTCTGGTGGTTGGTACCAGCAAAGCAGTAAGACATCTGGCTCATCAGAGTAATTCCAATTCCACCACGCTCTCAAGCTCATCCGGAAGCCGGGAAGCAGGGAAATCGATGAAAGCATTCTAGGCATATTCATTTGCCAGCCAGCAGTCGCACTCCATTGGTGCCAGTGCCAAACTTGTATATGTCGGCTTTAGCAGCCCCGTTGATGCACGGGTGGCAATCAGGTCCAGGTAGCTGTAGGGGGCATAAAGGCCCAATTCGTGCCCATTGACGATGACGCGTGCCCCACCTTTGATCTCCTCGACTGGCCGGTTATAGAAATACAGGTCATTCTCGCGCAGCACTTTCTCACGATCCGTGAAAAATTCAACGCGGCGCGTGACAGCATCATCGCTGGCGTGGTAATCCATACTCGGCTCCTGTTTGGTAAGAATCCGTGCAAGTGTAGCCGAGAGGGAGGGTTCTATCAAACCGAGGCAGACCCCCGATTTTTTTATGCTCAGAGATCCGCAAGATATCCATTCAGATGACAGGCTTCAACACTAGAATTGGGATATGCCTCGTTGTCATCTCTTTATAATGCAGATAGGGCGGGTGATGTTCGGTGGCATATTTCCACAACCGGTCGTATTCCGGGCCATTGGCTTGGTGCGCCTCGACAAGGATCATCCTGCCATTAACCTCAATGGTCGTGCGTGGTTGCGACAACAGGTTGTGGTACCAGCCAGCATTCTGCTTCTTCCCCCAATTGGATCCAATCAGAAAATAAAAACCTTCCATCTGAAAATAGGCAATCGGCGTAACGTAATGCCTGCCAGACCTGCGACCAACGGTATGGAGCAGCAGAATGGTCTGCGTGCCCAGGCGGCTGCCAATGGTTCCCCGGCTGGCCCGAATAGCGAAGGCATTTAGCGCCATGAAGATCTTCAAGAAGAACCTGTTCATCGAACCTGGCTTACTTCTCCAGAAATATCTTCATTGGCTCCCAGTAATTCTCGATCCAGCCCCGGGTGAATTCCTCTTCGGTGCCATCCGGAAGATCGATATGGGTGAAATCGAGACGCGTTCCTTCCGGAACAGCAGTGAATTCGAAAGTTACACGCGAGAAATAGCCCTCCGGCCAATCCACGGCGCGCCAATCCTGGACGATTTTCTTATCAGGCAAAAGCTCAATGTTTTTCCCGGAGATGTAGTTGTCGTAGGCCATGATCTCACCGCCAACGGCGTGGCTGATCCTGGCCTTGCCCCCGGTAAAGGCAGCGTGTTTCTTTGAATCCATCAATGCCTCATAGACTTCGTGAGGCGAGGCTTTGAAGATAATGGTTTGGTGTATGGGTTTGGACATAGTCTAATCCATTCTGTAAGCGAGATGGAATTTCCGATTCAACAAAGATGACCTAGCATAGCACGGCCGTGTTAGAATATCCGTAGAAAATGGGGAGAACAACTGGCGACTTTTCACCACAATGAGTTCAAAATGGCTATCGATCTATATGCCGATATTTATCCCGAGTCATGGTATGCCTTGATGCCCGCCCGGACCCCAAGGCCCGGAGAGATCCGCCCGATGTACATCCTCGGAAAGAAGCTTCTGCTTTACCGCAGCGTGGAGAGGCAGCCCAGGCTGTTCAGCCGTTTCTGCCTGCATATGGGCGCCTCTTTGGAAGGTGGTTTCCTGTCTCAAGAAATCAACGCATGTAGCGATGAGCAGGTTTCGTCCAAATATATTCATCATTTCTGCCTGCCGGCGTGTTGACGGTCATGCATTAATATACCCTGAAATGCCATCCAACGCTGCTGAATCGTGACCCGCCAAGCCTCCCGCCGGATGATTTTCACCGCGCGACGTGCAAGCGGTAGATATCCGTGTTTATGGCTATAAAGATGATTTTGGTATTCGTCCAAGAGTGAATCAATCTCATTGGAAACACCCGGCAAGAGCCCTGATAGTACCTCGGCGGCCTCTGCCGGAGTTTGTGAAGGTGAGGCTTTATCGCCCAACCGTTGCAGGATTCGATAAACGGTCATAAACGATCTCTCAACGGGATTTAATTCAGCCAGGTATGCCCAGCGCAGCAGCCAGCCCGGTGGTGTCAATGCCCGCTTCTCAAAGGATTGTTTCAATTGGACAGGCAATGGGTTCTGTAAGACTCGCTGATCAGGTTTGAGGAAGCGGTTAATTGTTCCGAAGGTGTACATTGCAAGAATGGTAACGATGATAATGCAAATCAAAATCAAACGCATAATCAGATGCAAAAGCAGGTTCGCAGTCGTTCCCTGCTCCAAGCCTGTTCCTTTCCCTCCGACGGGGACCGGGGCCTTCTGGCCTGTCACGCTCAATCCAGGCGGCGTTTTAGTGCCTGTCTGCCCGGCCGAGCCAAGATTCTCACCCACAGGACGCTCTATCGGCGGCTGGCTGGTGGTCGGCTCAAATTCGACCCACCCAACACCGGGGAAATAAACTTCAGGCCAGGCATGCAAATCCCGCTGGCGCACCACGTAGTGATCCGGATAAGCAAATTCTCCCTGCGCAAACCCGATCACCATCCTGGCCGGAATCCCCACAGCACGCAATAAAATGACCTCAGCAGTGGCATAGTAATTACAGAATCCATGCTTGGAATCAAAGAGAAACCAGTCTAATGGATCCTTGCCAGGCGGGGGATCTTCAACGGTACTCGCATAGGTAATATTACCGCGCAGGTAGTTGGTGATGGCGGCAGCCATTTCATAAGGTGTTTTGGCATGCGAAGTTATCCGTTGAGCCAGGGCAGCTATCTCCGGCGAGAGGGTACTGGGCAATTGCAGGTAGTGATCCGCAACCCAATCAGGGTAGATTTCCCCAGCGCCGCGGAGCTGGAGGATGGTTGGCTCGTATTTATTAGCACGAACGTTGTACTGCTCCCCTGCCAAAACAGGCGTATCAGCCTGGAATTGGATCGGGTCCATTTTTCCCGGTGAAACTTGCAGGAAGAACAATTTCGACGGATAACTGACCCACACAGGACGCGCCGGTGTCACCAGCGTAGCCAGGTCCACCGAAAATGCGGTGAACGTAAACTCACTTGTCAGTCCTTCAGGATCCGCCAGCGCAATAAGGGACTGATCCGGTGAAAAAGGTATGCTCGATCCGTTCTCAGCGTACCATTGGTCGTTTAAGAAAATATTATAGGAACGTACACGCCAATAATAACGGACGGTACTGTTGGCCAGGGGCGTCTGTATCCGCAAATATACGCTCTCACCCGTCGCGGCCTGGTGGCCAAGAGGTAACGTATCACCGAAGACTTGAACGGTTCTTACTTTCCTGCCCACCTGAAGGCCGGCAACCGCATGACCAAGGTTATTCTGTATCTCCCGCAACGGTCGGGTAAGATTCTCCCAGGTGGACTTGACATGGGAAAATGATTTAACTGAAGTGGGCGCCAGCCAAACTAATAGCACGGCTGCAACCGCTACCACAGCAAGAGTGATATTCAGATCTGTTCTGGATTCGGCCACGGTGGAAACGCGTTGTTCCTTCCAAAAAAGCTGTCTCCGGACATACGTCAGGCGTCCGAGCAAAAGCAGGCATAAGATAAAATAGACCGCCAAAAGAGTGTCACCGCTCCCGTTACTAGAATCATATAATTGAACAGTCACCAAAACGACCCCGGCAGGCACAACCGCGCCGATAAAATTTCCAAAGCGTGTCATGGCATAACCGGCTATCAAGCCGATAATCCAGAAGACAAGTGCCATAAAAACAACGAACAAAATGGTATCTTGCACCGGCTGATTTTTGAGGAACAAACCAAGCGCATATGCCAGGCGATCGCTAAGATCGGCAATGCGTTCCAACCAGGAAATTCCACGATACAAAAACCAGCCCAGGACCAGAATGACAATCGGAATGCTATAACCAAATGCAAGCCAGAAAACG
>JBEKVG010000085.1:0-8421 GCA_049514195.1 Anaerolineales bacterium
GCCCGAGGATCCGGACCGCCTGCACCGCCGTGTGCATGTTCAGCGGGGGCGTGTCCGCCGGGACGTTGCCGATGAAGAAGATCAGGCCGCCGTCGCGTCCCATGATGTCGATCCATTCGGCAATCTTGGCAACGATTTGGTCAGGAGTGCTGTCGCGCATGAAGCGCCCATTGAGCGAGGTAAAAATCGGCACCTTGCGCCCGCGCTTCCCATTCTTGACGGCGAACTCCTGGACCCAGCACATATCCCAGTCCTGGGTGCGGCCCATGGCGATGGGGGTCACATCTATCGGGAACGACCTGCGGCAGATGGCCAGGGCCTCGAACATGAGCTGCTTGTCAAACTTGGTGGGGTCCTCCTCGCAGTAATCGCCGGCCAGAAAACCGGCGGACGTGGTCATGCCCAGTTCTTTCTTGGCGCGTTTGTTGAAGCGTTTAGCGTAGGGCATTACCCATTCCTCGAGCAGCTCCGGCGACATGTCCGGGAAGGCGGACCAAGCGTCTGCGCCGAGGGCACTCTTCACGCCGGCCCTGGCAAACGCCTGCAGGAAGGGCCAGAGCACCTGGTTTTCCGCCCAGTCGAAGAGGGCCCGGCCGTACGCCTTGTCGCGCTTCAAGGCGCGGATGGCCTTCGGGTAGGTCGCCGCCAGGCAGATTAGGCTCCAAGGCGAACAGAAGTAACCGCCCGCAAACGGACCAGGGGCCAGCCGGGGGACCAGCTTTCCCATCTCGATCGCATTGGGGATGCGCCCCTTTGAGGGATCGAGCGGGCCGACTCGTTCCAGGTCGGCGGGCGACTTGATCAGCGGTTCATTCAGGTCGACGGTGGGCATGGCGTTGTCGCTGTAGATCATCTTGGCACCCAGCGCCTCCACCTCGTAGTTGTATGAATCGGGAATGACGGTGTACAGGCCGAAGTTGTACCAGCGCTCAACCGCGATCTGTGTGTTGACCAGCAGCTCCGCGTTCCAGTAATACAGGCGGGCCGGGACTTTGGCGACCGTCATGGCATGGTCGTGGATCTGCGGCGCGATGAAGGGCACCACGTCAGCATGCTTGCCGGTCACGGTGGCGAGCATACCGCCCAGGCTGCTGAGCTTGCCGAAACGGATCCCCTGGCCATAGAGCAGTCCGTGGAGGACTTGGAGAGTCTGATTACTCATGGTTCACGCTCCTCTCAGTTTCAGTGCTTTTTGCATGGCGTCCAGGGCATCCTTGCCCCAGGCGTCCGCGTGGATCTCATCGGCGAACTCCTGGCTAGTGGGTACGCCGCCGACAAAGAAAAGATCCTTCCTTCTTGAGAAATGGATGAAATCTTTACTGCACCCTCCAAAATAAATTAAATCCGATCTACAGGATCACCTTGCCAACATAGAATGGACCCGCGTGGGTAATGCTTTTTCCGGTGGGGCCATAATTTTTCCGCTAAATAAATGAGCGCGGATCTTCTTTCTGTCATCATAAAGCTGTCTCGTTGGGAGGAATCTTGTATGAAACAACAGCCAACCTGCTGCAAACCATACGAGGTACCCTGATAACTCAAATAAGAGCTAATCGACTCATAATCAGAGTTTACCAGCTATCTTGATTTCGTAGTGTAAACTATTTCTGTATTTTCAACAAAAGAGCAGGTCATGCGTGACCAACCCCCAATAATTGTACCAGTTGTTATGTCAGACCTGGAAAATTGACTGGCTGTACCGTAAGCAACCTGGCTTACGGTGACCTGCCCCAGAAGACCGATCCTGAAGAAGCGTTAGTTTTGGGCCTATAATATGATAAGATTACAATCTATAAAGGGTGTTCTTTGGGATACTCTGAATTGGGGAAAGATATTGGGCTAGAATGGCGAGAGGCAAATTGGGTAAAGTCGCACTCGTAAGCATATCGGGAGATATCGTTACGATCCCACAGGGGATTCCCGACTTGCACGCGATAAACACGGGTTTTAATGACTGTGGCAAACTGGTCATTCAGATGGCCAGAAAGAGTATTCTTATGAAAATTGATTTGGTCAGGAAATAAAATGGAGAACCGTTTACTGGTTGAGGTGGAAGAAGAATACTCACCCATCGCCCGGCTGATCGAGCTGGGGCGACGAAAGAAATACGTCACCTTTGACGACATCCTGGAATTCTTCCCTGAAGCCGAAAAGGATATCGAGCAATTCGAGGAGGCTTTGTCAGCACTCTTGAGCGCGGGAGTTGCTTTCATTGAAAGTATCCCCGCTAGTGACCCTCCAGAGAATAAAATGGTTGCTATGGAAGAAACCGAGGCCGGGCCTGAGCCAGAACTTTCGCTGGATGATTATCTCGCCAATATTGATACCTACGATACCATCGGTCTGTATTTCAAAGAGGCCAGCCGCGTCCCGCTGCTGACAGCGACAGAAGAAGTCGAACTCGCCCAGCGCATCGAGCACGGACGGACGGCTCGTGAAGAACTGGCACGCGGTAAAGTCAGCCTTCGACGCAGGATCGAATTGCGTAAATTCGTCGAAGACGGTTGGTCTGCCCGCGAGCACCTTATTACAGCCAACTCTCGCTTGGTAATCAGTGTCGCCAAAAAATATATGGGGCGCGGCGTACCTTTCCTTGACCTAATTCAGGAGGGCAATATCGGCCTCATTCGTGCCAGCAAGAAATTCGACTACCACCGTGGTAACAAATTCAGCACCTATGCCACTTGGTGGATCCGCCAGGCCGTGACACGTGCCATTGCTGACCAGGGCCGTACCATCCGTGTCCCGGTTCACATGGCTGATCATATCAACAAGCTTTTTCGCATCCAATACCAGTTGACTCAGCGCATGGGCCGCGAACCAACTATCGAAGAGATGGCCGAAGCGCTGGAAGTGCCACCCCAAAAAGTCGAGAACATAATCCGGGTTGCGCGTCGGCCGCTTTCGTTGGAAACGCCAATAGGTGATGATGAAGACTCGGTGTTCGGCGAATTTATTGAAGATGATGGAATAGCTCCGCCCGATGAAACTGCGACAAATAATCTACTGCGCGAGAATTTGTGTGAAGTCTTAACCAGCTTACCGCCCCGCGAAGTGCGCATCCTGCAACTGCGCTATGGCTTGCTCGATGGGCAGGTTTATACACTGGAAGAAGTTGGGCGCAAGGTGGGTGTGACACGTGAGCGCGTCCGCCAGATCGAAGCCCAGGCCTTAAACCGCCTGCGTCACCCGTCTATCTCTTGCAAACTGCACGACTACCTGGGTGAATAACTGTTGTCCAAATACCCCTCACTTTTTTATCCGCCTCCCGCCAGTTGCCTCAATTTCAAATGAATCTCCCGCCACTGGATTTTCGAGACGCCCAGTTTCTGGCGGATTTTTTCCGATTCGACGTTGTTCAGGTAATCCTGCAAAGCACAAGTCCAACGGCACATGTCGAAGGACAGGTGTTTGGGCAGATCGGCATCCTTGCCGATATCTTCGAGTAGATATTCCAGACGACGAGGTGACCAGGGGAATAACCGATCGACGGGGTTATATTGGTTCAAATATTCCTCATAAGCAGGGATCCAATCTTCAGGCAGGGTCAGGTTCCGTTCCTTATATCTATTCGCCGGGCTGGCGTAACGGATGAAAATGACCGGGCCATCCGGAGCCTGGAGATCAATGTGGTTGAGGTGGACGCCCAGGCACTCAGATTTCTTAATGCCAGTGGCGAGCAAGAGTGACAACAGCGTATACGGACGCGCATCCGGCCTGGTCTGGCGACGGTAGCGGTCCGCAGCTAACAGTACCATCTCAATTTCTGGATCGGTCAAGACCTCGGGAATAGGGCTGAGCACGGAGTGCTGGACAACTTTCTCAGCTGGATCCACCAGGATTGCCCCGCCCCGGTGCAGCCAACGAAAAAACGACTTGACGGCCGTGACACGCCTTGCCAGACTCTTGGGAGAACATGGGATGTCGCGCTCGTGTTCCAGCCAGTGTAGGAAGTTGTTCAGGTCGCTGGTGGTGATGGCTCCCAGTGTCCGGTCAGGTGGCAGAACCTGGGTCAGCAGGCGGACGTCAGACAGGAAGGCTTTGACCGTGTTGTGAGAGCGGCCCTGGTCAATAAGGTACATTTCCCAGGCATTGAGTGCTGGGACGAGACCGGTCTGAGGGGAAAGATGGGCAGTGGATGATTCGGACATGGGAACCTCCTTTTTGAGTGTTCCTGGAATGCCATGCACTATTGGAAATGCGTGGCAGAAAACTTCACTGCGTATAGTTTAGCTAATTCGAAGGGAAAAGTCAAACGAAATGAACCACGGGCGGGTATCTGACCCCTCTATGGCGCCAACCCGCTCGGGTTAAAGCATGGTCGGTAGTCCGCTCCGAGGATGAGAACGTAATTTATATTGGCCTGTAGCGGCGCTGTGACGAAGGCCGAGGAGGGTAATCCGAGGATACTCAGAAGCGAATTGTTGCGGTTGAGATCCGGAACTGCCGCCAGGTCATATAGCAGCGATTTGGCATAGTCCTGGCGATCAGTCGGAGCGAGGCGTGTGTTGTAGCCGGCATAATTAAGGCGCTCGGCAGCCAATGCATCCCAGCCAGGGTTGGCAGTCCCATTGCGAACCTCGACGGTCAGCGCAGCCTGCTCAACAATGCGGGGCGAGGGCGAGAGGGCTTGCTGGAGCATTGATTGGATGGCTGGTGCATTGGGGAGCTGCACAGAGGCGCCTCCAGGCGTCATCCAGGCAGTGACATCATCGCGCCCGATGTAGTAACTGCGGATGTCGGCATTATTCAAATGCAGAGCCAGAGGGGCCAGTTTCAAAATACCATCCAACCCAAGGTCGGTAATGACGGAGGAACTGAAGTCGTTGTAAAGCTGCGGTATTTTGCTGATGGCACCGGTTTGCAAAGCGCGTGTATATAGAGCGCGCAAAACCTCCTGCGAGCGGCGGCCACGGTCAAAATCGCTGGATTTCTCGCGGGAGCGGACATACCAAAGCGCCAAGTCCCCATTCATGTGGACAACGCCCGGACCGACCGTGTAGAGCGACCAATTATTTTCATTGGTGGGATCATAGCTAGGGTCAATCAAGTGCCAGTCGGTGTAGGGGCAAGAGACTGGCACATCCAGACCGCCCAGGGTATCGACGATGCGTTGGAAACCGTCGAAGCCCACAATTGCCAGATGGTCTATCCGGATGCCCAGGTTGTATAAAATGGTTTCCTTAAGCAGGGCACTGCCGCCCCCAAGGTATTTGTGCATCTGGCCATACTCATAGGCAGTGTTGATGCGGTCCATGCCGACGGTGGGGATGTAAACGTACAGGTCACGCGGGATAGAAATGAGCGTGACCTGCCCGGCAGCCGGCCGGACTGCTGCAATGACAATCGTATCTGTCCGGAAATAGGTCTGGCTAGGACGCTTATCGGAGCCGAGCAGGAGGAAGGTGATCGTCTGGTTGTCGGTCAGGACGGAGACGGGTTTCGGAGCGTATGGCGGAGCGTAGAAGCTCTGCGACGTGGACTCGGTGGGCTCGATTAAACTCAGGTCAAAAGTAGCGGTAGCGGCATTCGGTAAGGGCGTATCAGCGACTGGAGAAAATGGGGTAGGAGTCGCATCCCCGGAGATAGGCTGAAAAGGCGTCAGAGTGGGCGTAGCATTCGCTGGCGCAGTGACCAGGAAGAGGGTCGTGGGCGAAGCGGCAGGGGACAGATTGGTTGAATTCCCAAAGGGAACCACGCAGCCTGTCAAAAAGCAAATGATGAGCAGCGTTGTCAGAAATATCTTTCTCATGCAGGACCAACTTCGTAAAACCCGTATAGCCCGTCAAGGGCGGATGGATTACCAGTTACCTATAGTAGGGGTATCCGTAGGTGGGTTGATTCCGGGCGTGTTGGTGATCGTCTCAATTGGTACGACGGGAACCGTCGGTGGTGGGGGCAGCATGGGCCAGGGCGGGACGTAAAATGCCTGCCCGGCATGCAAGCGCGTGGAGCTGCCCATGCAATTAGCCCGCTGGAGTTCACTCACGCTGATCCCGTAGGCCATACTCAGGCGGTAAAGCGTATCGCCTGGTTGGAGATAATAGACAATCCAGGTGGAGGGTGGACCGCACGGTACTGGAGTTTGGGTGGGTACGGGAGGGATGTAGATTAATCCGCCAGGAAGTAGCTCTGTCGTCAGGAGGCAGTTAGCCAGTTGGAGCTGTGAGGCGCTGATGCCGTAACGCGTTGCAATTTTCGCGAGTGTATCGCCAGATTGAACGAGGTAGGACACCCAGCCCGATGGATGCGGACAACTGGTCGATGATGGGGATAGACTGGGCGTCAATGAGGTAGTCAAGGTAGGAGTCAGGGTAGGCATCAAGGTAGGAGTCAGGGTAGGAGTTTGGGTGGGGGTAGGTGTAGGAGAAGCTGCCGTAGGCGTAAGTGGCAGCGAAGTCGGAGAAGAAGTTTGCGCCTGCGTATGCGTGGGAGACAGGGGAGTAGTTGTGTTCCCCTCAGACTGGGAGAGCGAAAAGGACCCAAGGATCAAGCCAAAGGAGGCCAAGGCAATCATGATCCCCAAGAACACCTGCCGCAAATTCTTCATGGCTGGTTCTCTGAAGGCGACTCTACCACGACCGGCATCAGGACGTTAAACGTGGAACCTACACCTGCTTCTGTTTCGACCCAGATACGACCGTTCTGCGCCTCGACCAGCGCCTTAGTGATGGAGAGCCCAACTCCAGTATCACCCAGTCCCTGGATGAGAGAGTGTTCAGCTTGGTAGCGGCGGGCGAAAACACGCGGGAGATCTTCCGAGGCAATTCCACCACCATCATCGGTTACCTGGATGGAGAGGAAATGGTTATCTCCATCATCCTGCATCTTGAGGCGCAAGGCAATGTTCCCCTCTGTCTTGGTGGCAACGGTGGCATTCTGAAGCAGGTGGATCAGGATTTGTTGGAGTGCATCGCGATCGGTCTGGATGCGCGGGGTGGTGCCAGCGAGATCCAGCCGCAAGGTGATATTCTTTTCGCGGATCTGCGCACTGGTACTGACCATGGCGTTATCAACGATGAGATTCAGGTCGATAGGTTCCGGTTTAAATTTCATCTTACCGGCATCTAGATTGGTGATCTGGATTAGATTATCCACCAGACCATCAATGCGTTCAATGGAGGCTTTGATGCGCTCGACGAACTTGCGTTGAAGTGCACCCAGGCTACCAACCGAATCGCCCATCAACAGGTCAGTGTAACCAATGATGGAGGAGGTGTGCTGGCGCAGTTCCTGCGATATGGGATTGATTAATTCCATATGTTCGGTTGCAACAGGTGCAGCCGGGTGTTTTTCCAGTTCGATCAGCATTTGTTCGTATTTCTTCTTTGCCTCGGTAGCCTGTTGCTTGGCTAAATGGGCTTCCTTGACGGACTGGTCACGCTCGATATCGAGGGCGGCAGTGCGTTGACCGTCGGCGCGGATGGGACTGGAAAGGGATGAGGCATTCTGAGTTGGCAATAGGGATCGTTGGTTTAGTGTTGGAAGGAGGGGGAACATGGCAAGTTGCGTCAGCCGGACGATAACCGGAAAATTACCATTCATGGGGTAAACCAGTGTGAAGAAATGCCCCAAAAAGCCCAGGATGAGCATGGCCAAACCATAGCTCCAGCCCTTTGGCTTGCGCAGAACCAGCCCCAGGATTCCGAGCAGAATGACTGCGAGACTGAAGATCTGCCATCCGGTTTCATACCTGGACAGGTTGAAGGAACTGGTGGGTTTCTGTGCCCAAAAGGCCAGCGTCAGGCCAAATACGGTAATGCCCAGCAGGTTAAGCAGGAGCGTAGCAACATCTGCCATGTGGCTTGGTTCAGGAAAGGCCCAGAGCCAGGAAATCCAAACCAGTGTAAGTAGGGTCACTGCACGGTCGAGCGGCGGGAATACCTTTTGAGAAGTGAGCCATCCCTGCCGGGTCAATCCACTCATAGCGAACAGCACCAGTTGCAGCCCCAGCATAATCCCTAGGCCAATGACCGTCCGCCGCTCATGAGGAGAATTGTTGGAGAGCAGGGAATGAACAGCTCCGAATAGTGCGCCGGCAATCGAAAATACCAGCACAATATGGTAAATGAGATTACCGGGTGGAGTGGTAAGAAACGTCAGAATTTGTCCAAGGAACAGACTCATGGTAGACCACCTATGCGATTTTAGTCCGCTTGTAACCTCTCAACAAAGCGAAGAGTGGGGGTATGTTCCCATGCTCTCCTGCAAATTGATACGATGCAACCTCGTATAAGTTTAACCGATTTTACAAGATGGGTATATGGCATTTTCACAATAAAGACGGACATCATTTTTGACCAGTGACTGATTTATAATTCGGACAACTTTTACTTCTTCGTGATTTCCAGCGATGGTTATTATGCACTCGGTAATGTCGAAAATGGAAAGACCTCTTTGCTCGGCCAGGAAATGATGGCT
>JBEKVG010000086.1:0-8367 GCA_049514195.1 Anaerolineales bacterium
AGCCGGATGGATATCAATTTGGGAAAAATAGAGTGGTGTGGCCTGGCTGATTCCCAAACCGCGACCTGCGATCTGATTGTCATGAATTTGGCGGGTTTCGTTGCCAGTCAAATGGATTACGTGCGTCGGGCCGCATTGAGCAAAAACAAACTGTGTGCCGCGTAGAACCCCCAGGATTAACCGCCCGACGATATATTCACCCTGGCTGGTGGTATGCAGGTTACGGTCGAGCAGGAATTGGTTAAGCTCTCCTGCGGCGTTATGCATGGCGGATGTCAGCGATCCGGATGTCTGGTAGAAACACTGGGTTGTTTTGTATATGAAATTATTATATTCGGCAGAGGAGAAATGGGCGTTGCCTGATAGGGTCAGGTATATCAACAGGGCTTCATCCTTGCGGCCACGTGCGGTGCGCTTGGGAGGCGTCACGGCCAGGAGCCCAGGGATTTGAGGCATTTCCTGGCCTTTGATGCGATACAAAGGGAGTAAATTGAGATCGAAATCGGCAGCCACGCCCCCATTATAACTGGTAAAATCGCCGCATGGACTTTGCCCTTCACCGCAACTTATCTGACCTGGTACCACTGGCCAAAGATTGGAATATGCTCTTGGCCGAAAGCATCACCCCAATCCCTTTTTTACGGTACGAGTACCTTTCAGCATGGTGGACGACGCGCGGTGGAGGCGAGTGGCCCGAGTCTGAACTGGCCGTTGTGACAGCGCACCAGGGTGGACGCCTGGTAGGTATTGCTCCTCTGTTCTCCTCCCGAAACCGTACCGGTGACCCGGCCCTGTTGTTGCTAGGCAGCATCGAAATATCTGATTACCTGGACATTCTGGTCCGGCCGGCGGATTTATCCGAATTCCTGGCTGGATTCCTGGATTTCATAGCCCAGTCTGGACTGCTAAAATGGCAATTGCTCGACTTGCACAACTTCCCCGAGGCCTCGCCCACGCTCCCAGCCTTGAAAGCTGAGGCCGAAAAGCGTGGTTGGACTTTCACCCAAGAACGGACATACCATGTTCCCTCCATCCCACTGGCGGGCAATTTCGAAACGTATCTAGCTGGCATTGATAAAAAGCAACGCCACGAAATCCGGCGCAAGATGCGTCGCGCCGAGGCAAGCGCACGTAACGTACGCTGGTACATTGTTGAAGATGGTTCTTCGCTTGACGTAGAGGTGGAGGCTTTTCTGGAACTGATGGCAGAAGACTCCGAAAAGGCAGCCTTCCTCACCGTTCCGATGCGCGAGCAGATGCGTCTGACTTGCCAGGCTGCTTTTGACTATGGCTGGTTGCAACTGGCCTTCCTCGAAGCCGATGGACAGAAAGCGGCCGGGTATCTCAATTTTGATTATCTGAATCGCATCTGGGTCTACAATTCAGGGATCAGTCGGCACTTTTTGGACATTTCGGCGGGCTGGGTATTATTGGCCTATCTCTTACAATGGGCCAACGAAAAAAAGCGCACCGAATTCGATTTTATGCGGGGAAATGAAGATTACAAGTACCGATTTGGTGGGATGGACAAATATGTGATCAGGGCAAAGGTGATGCGATAATCATGTCATCAAGAAATTTAACGATATCAACCTCATATCAACCTTGAGATCGAGATCGTTGTAAAGTTCGAAATGCTAGGGCACCTAAAACCAGGGGTAGCCAGAGGGTGACTGCACGGTAAACCAGCGCCACCAATACGGCACTGGGAAACGGCACATCCAGTGAGTTTAACGCCATTGGTAGAATACTATCCACAAAACCAATGCCGGATGGGGTGGGAGAGGCATACACAAACAGGTGCCCGATACTAAACCCTGCCACTACGGTTTCGCCATTGACCGGGGTGTCTAGCGCCAGGAAAGCCAGAGCAAGCACCAGGATCAGCAGCAGCTTGTTTATCAATGTAAATACAAGCGGTAGAAGGATTTGTCCAGGATTGGCAACGCGCAAGGATGATAAGCCATCAGTCATTTCATTGGAGAAGGTATAAACCGAAGCGATATTTATGGTTTCTTTATGCAAGAAAGGGCGCAACAAACGGTTGAATGCGCGTGCCAACCAGGCTAGCAGAATTCCTAGCTGGCGGGGAGAGCGGTATCCCACTACCAACGATGCCCCAATGAATATGGCTAAAGCCAGCACAAATCCAGCAGCCAATAATTCAACCACGTTTAATTTGCCAAGATGCGCCAACACGCCAAAGCCAGCCGCCAATGCCACAAAAAGAGCGACATACTCATAAAGTATGTATAAAACACCTGTCACCATCACCCGCCCGATTGAAAGGCTACGTCGGCGTGCTTCGTCGAGAAACACCGCCATACCCCCAATGCCAGAGAAGGGCGTCACCAGATTTACAAAGGTAGCGGCAGTCACCATTAAGAAAAGACGTGGTGTGCTTTCACGTAATCCCACCAGCCTGTATAGCGATAAAAAAGTGGCAGTGGTGTTCAACAATAACACAGCTTCTACGACTATCGCTACGCCCAGATAAAGCGGTTTACTTTGGCGCAGAACAGCCAGGATGCTTTCAAGCTCTGCAAAGCTAAAAACAATATAAGCAACCGCCAATAATGCGATTACCAACAGAAAGATCTTCCTCATATTTGGCCGGTGATTAATGACCTGCTTTGGCCAACCGGATCGATTCCTTGAAAGCTGTCGTGAGGAAGAAATATAACAACAATAAAGTGACGATGCCAATGGTTACATCATAGGGGTTGACAGCGAGATTGCCCAGGAAGCTTATTTTTACATGCCAGATCTGCTTTCCAAAGAAGAACATAGCGGTGTTAAGTAATCCGCCTATCACGCGGGCTTCTGTTGGTCCAAGCATTCCGTATGAGATTTTGAATTCACCGACGACATAGGTGCGCAGGTAAACTAGGACACACATTAACAGAAAAGCAACTAGTGCCAGGCAGGCCATATTAAAACTCACATAAGGCGAGAGCCCCAAACCAATCAAAATGAATACTTGGGTGATCGCATCTGTGATGTGATCGACGAAGTAACCGTAAACGGGTCGCTCGATATGTCGGTAGCGCGCCAGGGTCCCGTCCAAACTATCACCATACCAATTGACCAAGAATCCGAACGTGGCTAACCAGAAACAACCTGGGTTTAATCGGCTTAAAATGTATCCAACAAAGGTGATAACGCTCCCTAAAACGCCGATTGCCGTGTAGATATCCGGAGTCACCCATTTGGGCGAGTGAACAGCCAGCCATTTTAATGCTGGTCGTTCAAGCCTCCCCAAAAGAATATCATTTACGCGTGTGTGGTGGGCAGAGTTGTTCAAACAACACCTCCTCTTTTGATTCTAAATCTATCTGGGAACATCGTTTAATATCTCGGGCCAGACTGGTTGATATATGAGCCATTGTCGTGGAGACTGTCGGATGTAACCCGCAGCCACGTCCAGCAACTTTTCGGCATTGATCAGCAGCTCATCCGCCCGGTCGGTATATGAGTCCATTTCAATAGCTGGTGAAGCATAAATATGGTATTTTCCATCTTCTTCTAAACGGCTTAGTGCGACAACAATCGGGACATGTGTCTTCAGCGCCAGGTAAATATGATGGATAGGGAGAACTGCCGGCCGACCAAAGAAACGTGGCTGGCGATCACTCTGCAGCACAGGGTGATCAACGCCGGTTACTACCATCCCACCCTGCTGCAAATGGCGGATCGCCTGGCGTAATCCAGTGAATGAACCGAGCGCCAGGTTCATGCCCGATTTTTGGCGGGTCTCAAATTCCAATTGACGTCCACCTTCCGGATTTGGCATCGTAATGACTAACGGCTTGAACTGATTTATGCACAGCCACTGCAAACCCAGGTCAAAGCCGGCCATATGGAGTCCGGCAATTACCAGACCGCGCTGATCAAACTCGGGGCGGCGAAATACCGTCTGGAATGTAGGGTCGATACTATACATCTGACCGACCTGACCGGGATGTTGGATATAGTGGTACAACTCATAGATTGATCTTGCTGAATTTTGAAAGACAGCTTGGACTGCTTGCTCCAAAAGCTGGGAGGAACTTTTTTCGTCTGCGACGATCCACTGGTTGGAACGAACAGCCCTGACCAGTTCTGAATTTCGACGCGATGTGATCCACCATGCTGCTATCCTGGCAATAGAGTATCCCAGTCTCGGTTGAGTAGCCTGTGCGATAGTGGTAGCAAACTTTAATGCCTCCGGACTGCTAATCAACCGTTCAATGCTGGCTGCCATTGTTTCTGTATGGATCCCTTAATTTACGACGAGAGCTGATAATTGTATGTTTTACCGCCAACTCTCGCCAATTCACCTTTTCAATCCTGAGGATTGCACCTTTGAAGGAATGTTCGTTCCAGCAAGGTATGGAAGTTACAGAATTTTTTTCGCAACAGAACGCCAGAGGCCACCATGACTTCGGCTCTTTACTTACTAATTATATTATATACTTTACATTGCCAGGATTGCTTTTTACAATGAACTTGCAAGCTTGGTCTAAGGTCAGGATCACTTTCCATGCTTACAGTTTGCCCGACACCTCATCCAGCCTTGTCAATTCCTTATCAGAAAGCCGGAACTTCATCGCACCTGCACTTTCCTCGGCCTGGCGAGCCTTCGTTGCACCCGGGATAGTGACCACGATCTCCCCGTTGAAATGGATCAGCCAGTTCAATGCCACCTGGGCGATGGTGGCCTCATACTTGCCTGCAATTTCATCCATGGTTTGGATAAGTGGTCGGCACCGTTCGAGATTGCGCTGCATGCTGGCCTTGCGCCAGCCTGACATATGGCTCAACAGTTCTGGGTTCTTGTGATATTTACCGCTCAGCAGACCGCGTGCCAGCGGCGTGTAGGCCGTGATCGTCACTCCCAGTTCCCTGGCAGTTTCCAGCACACCATTCGTCTCGATATCGCGATGCAATAAACTGTATTTTACCTGGTTCACTGCCAGCGGCAGACCTCTTTTTGCCAGTGCAGCATGCGCCCGCCGCATCCGCCTCGGGTTGAAATTACTCACTCCCACCGAGCGGATTTTACCGGCCTCCACCAGGTCGGCCATGGCGTTCATCTCGGCCTCCGGGCTGGAGAAACTGTAAGGCTGGTGGATCATATAATTCCCGATACTGTAGCCATCCAGGAAGCGCAGGCGGTCTTCGATGCTGTGTGGGATGTTGGCGGCTGTCCGCAAAAAAGGTTGCCATTTCGTTGCGATGACAACCTCCTTATCCGAGATCCCGGCCGCTTTCAAGCCGGTTGCCAGGGATCGTTCGGATACTCCTGCGCCGTACATTTCTGCCGTGTCGAACCAGTTTATGCCTCCATCCAGGGCAGCTTTGATGATGGCATTCTTTTCCTCTTGGGGAATAACCGGGAAGATGCGGCCGGTCAGTCCGCCGCCGCCGGCCAACTCCATCACGCCCAAGCCGATCGGCGTAACCAGAATGTCTGTTTTTCCAAGGCGCCTGAGTTCAATTCCGTTCACTGTTTCCATGTTCACACCTGTTTTTTCCTCTTTTTTTTAAATTTCTTTGCCTTCGAACTGGCTGTTGTATAGCTCAGCGTAGAAGCCTTTTTTGGCCAGCAGCTTTTCGTGTTTGCCCTGCTCCACAATGTCGCCGTTGTTCATCACCAGGATCCAGTCCGCCTCGCGGATGGTGGACAGGCGGTGGGCAATGACGAAACTGGTGCGATTCTTCATCAGGTCAAGCATGGCATTCTGGATCAAAATCTCGGTACGCGTGTCCACCGAACTGGTGGCCTCGTCCAAGATCAGCATGGCCGGGTCCAACAGGATGGCGCGTGCGATCGTCAGTAGCTGCATCTGACCCTGGGAGATATTGCTGGTCTCTTCATTGAGCACGAAGTCATACCCGTTTGGCAGGGCGCGGATGAAGTGGTCCGCGTGAGCGGCCTTGGCGGCCGCAATGACCTCCTCATCGCTGGCGTTCGAACGCCCGTAGCGGATGTTCTCCATGATGGTGCCGTTGAAGAGCCAGGTATCCTGCAGGACCATGCCGAACATGCAGCGCAGGTCGCTGCGCTTATACTCTTTGACGTTATGGGTATCTACCTGGATGGAGCCGCTGTTGACATCGTAGAAACGCATCAGTAATTTAACCATAGTGGTCTTGCCAGCGCCGGTCGGTCCGACAATGGCGATCTTCTGGCCAGGCTCGGCGTAGAACGAGAAGTCGTTGATGATGATCTTATCCGGGTTATAGCCGAAGTGGACATTCTTGAAGTCCACGCGGCCTTCGATATGCTCGGAAGTGAGCGGGCTGTCCGTATCGGGCACCTCTTCCTCTTCCGCCAGGAACTCAAAGACGCGTTCAGCCGCCGCCATGGTCTGCTGGAGGATGTTGGAAATGTTGGCGATCTGTTGGATCGGTTGGGTGAACGAGCGCACATATTGGATGAAAGCTTGGATGTCGCCGATGGCAATGCTGCCCTTGATGACCAGGTAACCGCCCAAAATGCAGATAGCCACGTAGCCCAGGTTGCCGACGAAGTTCATGATCGGGTACAACAGACCGGTCAGGAACTGGGATTTCCAGGCCGAGTCATACAGGACGCTGTTGATCTGGTCGAATTGCTCGATGCTCTTGGCTTCGCCGTTGAAGGCTTTCACCACCAAGTGATTACCATACATCTCTTCCACGTGACCGTTGATGTGGCCCAGATAATCCTGCTGCCGTTTGAAGAAAACCTGGCTCTTGCCGACGATCAGGGCAATGATCCCGAACGAGATTGGGAGCATCACCAGTGCCACCAGGGTCATCTCCCAACTGATCGTGAACATCATCACCAATACGCCCAGGACTGTAGTCACCGAAGTGATTATCTGTGTCAGGCTCTGGTTGAGGGTTTGGCTGACCGTGTCCACATCGTTGGTGATGCGTGAGAGCACTTCACCATGGCTCGTGCCGTCGAAATACCTGAACGGCATCCGGTTGATCTTCTCGGAGATGTCCTTGCGGAAGCGGTACGTGATGTTGATAGCCACATTGGTCATGATCCACCCCTGCACATAGGCAAGCATGGCCGAAAACACGTAAAGGAGCAGTACTGTAATGATGATATGGCCAATATAGGTAAAGTCAATCGTGCCGGTGCCGGCGATCTTGGCCATCACGCCTTCGAAGAGTTTGGTGGTGGCATTGCCCAAAATCTTGGGACCGAGGATGGAGGCGATCGTTGAACCGATGGCGAAAAGCCATACCAGGATGATCAGGAGCCGGTACTGCCCAAGATACCTGATCAGTTTGTTCAAGGTGCCTTTGAAATCACGTGGCTTTTCTCCCCTTAACATGGCCATCGGGCTGCCGCGCCCCATTGGCATCATTCTGCGCATTGGTTGTTGCTGCCCGGAGCCAGCCGGACGGTTGGTACTTTGCATTGTCATGCCAATTCCTCCTTACTGAGCTGCGATAGGGCAATGCCGCGATAAACTTCGCAGTCCTTCATCAGTTCTTGGTGGGTACCTTTGCCCACGATACGGCCTTCATCCAGGACGATGATTTGTTCGGCGGTTTTGATTGTTGCAATACGCTGCGTCACGACCAGCAGGGTGCTGGAACCGGTATGCTCCTTGAGCGCCTTACGCAACGCCGCGTCAGTCTTGAAATCCAGGGCTGAAAAGCTGTCATCGAAGACGTAGATGGGGGCCTTCTTAACCAGGGCACGTGCGATGGCAAGACGTTGTTTCTGTCCGCCTGAGACGTTCATCCCGCCCTGCGCGACCTCTGACTGCAACCCCTCCGGCTTGGAGTCGATGAACTCGCTGGCTTGGGCAATGTCAGCGGCCAGTTTCAATTCATCGTCACTGGTGTTCTCATCTGCATAGCGCAGGTTGCTTTCGATCGTACCTGAGAACAGGCTGCTTTTTTGTGGAACGTAGCCGATCCGGTCGCGCAGGTCATGCTGTGCCACCTCCCGGATGTCAATATTGTCAACGTAAATGGCACCATCGCTCACCTCGTAAAAGCGCGGGATCAGGCTGACGATGGTGGATTTTCCCGAGCCGGTGGTGCCGATGAAGGCGGTCGTTTGGCCCGGTTTGGCGGTAAAGCTGATATCGTGTAGCACATCCTCCTCAGCGCCTGGATAGCGGAATTTCACGTTGCGGAACTCGATGTTGCCTTTGAAAGGCGCTGGGAATTGCCGTGGATCTTCGGGATCCTTAATTTGCGGTTCCGTATCCAGCACAGCCGCAATGCGGTCGCCGGAGACGGAGGCGCGTGGCAGGATGATGAACATCATCGAGAGCATCATGAAAGAGAACAGGATCTGCATGGCATATTGCATGAATGCCATCATGTCACCCACCTGGATGGTGGAATTGGCCACCTGGTGCGAACCCA
>JBEKVG010000087.1:0-8365 GCA_049514195.1 Anaerolineales bacterium
CAATATGATCTCGCGCCCTGCCAGTGTGGCGCGAGCAGTAATATTCAGGTAAATACCTGCCACCATCGATACTGCCACCAACCCAAGCAGAAATAGGCCAATCCACTGCCGTTGTACCCGCCAGTGGGCTTGACGAACTTTTTGGACGATTTGCGAAACATTTCCCTTTGATATGTCCATAGCTTTCCTATGTCTGTAGCTGAGGCGACGCTGCACCTCCGTTCTGCCTGTGCTCTTCCTGCACCTTTCGTACCGAAAACACTGGCGGTATGACTGTGCGAGACACAGGGATAAATGAGCCAACACCCATTGGCTTACAAACTTTGTAATTTTTCAGCGACCCGCAGCTTGGCGCTGCGCGATCGGGGATTCTGGTTAATTTCATCTTCGGTCGGTTTTATGGGCCGCTGAGTAATTTCCAAGATACTCGCTTTATGCCCGCAAGTGCAAACCGGCTGACGGGGCGGGCAGATGCAGTCCTTGCTTTCCCGGCGGAAGAACTCTTTGATGATCCGATCTTCCAGTGAGTGGAAACTGATGACTGCTAGTCTGCCACCCGGACTGAGTGCTTGCACTGCTATGGGTAGGGTTTTCTCAACCGCCTCCAGCTCGTCATTGACAGCGATGCGCAGTGCCTGGAATGTTTGTGTGGCCGGATGATGGGGGCCGTGTCGGCCGATGGCATTCTCGATGAGGGTCGCCAGGTCCCGGGTCCCGCTTACAGGTCGGGCCTGCAGGATGGCTCGGGTGATCCGTCGGGAATCGCGTTCCTCACCATAACGAAAAAGCACATCCGCCAGTTCATCTTCTGGCCAGTTGTTGACAATTTCGGCGGCGGTTAATGGATTGGATGGATCGAAGCGCATGTCCAAAGGACCGTCAGCCAGGAAGGAGAAACCCCGTTCCGGTGTATCGAACTGCATCGAGGATGCGCCCAGGTCGAGCAGGATACCATCCACACTGTCCCAGCCGAGGCTGGCCAATTGGCTTGGTAGGCTGGTATAGGAGGCTCTCATTAAGCAAGCGCGCTCCCCGAAGGGAGCGAGGTTCTGACGAGCCAGGTCGAGCGCCTGTGAGTCCACATCCAGCCCAAGCAGCAGGCCTCCAGGTTCGCTTTCAGCAAGCAAACCAATGGCATGACCGCCTGCGCCGACTGTCCCATCCACATAGCGCCCTGTGCTTTTCGGGCGTAAAGCGTGTATAATCTCTTGGTAAAGTACGGGTTGATGCGGCAAAGACATCTCAGCCGGTCGATAGGTCGAGTGTGGCAAAGAGCTTGGAGTTGGTTTCGGCATCGTTGATCTTTTCCTGCTGCTTCTTCCAGAGCTCTGCTGACCAGATCTGGAAGTGATCGCCTTGACCAACGAAGACGACCTCCGTCTTTAGGTCGGCTAGATCGCGCAAATTCTGTGGGAGCAGGATGCGACCGGATCCATCTGGAATCACTTGCAGGGCATTGCCCAGGATGACTTGACGCAGCAGGCGGGCAGCCGGATCGGTCAAGCTCATCGCCATCAGGCGGTTCGTAATGATTTGGAATACCGCTGGAGGCAGTACCATCAAGTTGTGATCCAGGCCCTGGACAACATAAGCGCCTTCTTCTGGCAATTCCCGAAATTTCGCCGGGATTGTCAGTCGGCCTTTATCATCAAAGGAGTGATGATACTGATTAAGGAACATTTATTCCCTTCTCCCAATTAACCGGAATACCGGAAATTACCGGCATCCCACTTCGTCCCACTTTATCCCACGGACACGCTTATTTTAGCACGATTCACGATTATTTTACAAGTATCACTTTTGACCAATTTTACAAAAGATGGATTAAAGTCTTTTGTCAATAATTACGGGGTAACCTTCCTCGCTGGATAAGCCTGCATGACCATCAAAATCAACCTTCTTTTTTCCTCCAAATGGACTGATTACGAGTTACTTGACAGCGGTGACGGACAGAAGTTGGAACGCTTCGGCCCGTACGTCTTTGCGCGCCCCGAAGTACAGGCGTTGTGGAGGCAGGCATTGCCTGCTGAAAAATGGCAGGCCGCCCACGCCTTTTTTAACCCCAGTGGGGAAGAGAGCGGTGGGCATTGGTCATTTATAAGACCGGTAGCTGAGAAATGGGAAATGAGTTACCCCTTGTTCTCTTCGCCTCTCCCATCAGGAGATGGGTTAGGGGTGAGGGAACTCCGTTTCTTCGCCAAGACCACTCCAGGGCGTCATTTAGGCGTCTTTCCCGAATGCGCTGCAAATTGGGATTGGATGGCGGAAAAAATCATGCACAAGGCTGGGCAGGTGAATGTACTCAACTTGTTCGGCTATACCGGATTAGGCACGCTGGCGGCCGCGGCAGCCGGAGCGAAGATCACCCATGTCGACGCCTCGAAGAAGTCCGTTGCATGGGCACGTGAGAACCAGATCCTTTCTGGATTGAGCGAGAAACCTATCCGCTGGATCGTAGACGATACCCTGAAGTTCGTTGAGCGCGAGCAACGCCGGGGCGTGAAGTATGATGGGCTTCTGTTAGACCCGCCGAAATTTGGGCGTGGACCGAAGGGCGAGGTCTGGGAGATCTACAAGTCTTTGCCAGAAATCTTACAGGCTTGCCGGGCTTTATTAAGTGAAAGCCCGTTATTTGTCTTGCTGACCTTATACGCCGTCAAATTGTCGGCCCTGCATGCCTTTAGTGCATTGGCACAAACGATGGAAGGGTTCGGGGGTAACCTGGAGTGCGGTGAATTGGTAACAAAAGAAAGAAGTGCTGGACGCCTGCTCTCCCAAGCTGTGTATGCACGGTGGACCCCTATCAAAGATAACCTTATCTGAGATAACCTATATCGCATCTTGACACCACCAATTTGCCTTTTCATTTCGGAGTTTCCCAAGGATGCAGACGACGAAAACATCATCTTTGGTACAATAGCATGAATGATACCCATAACCGAAAAACAATCCATTCTTGATATCCCACTTAAGCGTTGGTTCCCGGCCACCTTGGAAACCCTACTGGTGGTGTTAGTGCTTCTCGCCGCGATTGTTTCACGCTTTTATGACTTGGGGACACGCGCCATGAGCCACGACGAGATTAATCATGTTGTACCAACCTTCAGTTTGTATTCGGGTCATGGTTATCAATACGATCCGATGAGCCATGGACCGCTCCAATTCCACATGATTGCACTCTCCTATGCGCTCTTCGGTGATAATGATTTCACCACCCGCATCCCGGCTGCTCTCTTAAGTGTGGCTACGATTGCACTGGCCATGTTGGCCTTCCGGCGTTATTTGGGGCGGACGGGTGCCATCCTGGCCGGCCTTATGTTCCTGATCTCACCGATCATGCTTTTCTATGGCCGCTATGCCCGCAACGAGGCCTATATTGTTGTGTGGGGCTTGCTGACCCTTTATGCCACTCTGCGCTATCTTGAACATGGCAAGCCCTGGACCCTGTTTCTATTCACCGCAGTTAATGCATTGCATTTTACCGACAAAGCCACAGCCTACATGTTCGCTGGGGAGATGTTTATCTTCCTGACGGCTTATTTTGTGGACCGAATTGCACGCCGGGCGTGGCCGCAAGCCAAGCGACGTACCTCATTTTTGGTTGGACTTGCACTGGCAGTTATATTACTTGCCGGGGCGACTGGAGTATACCTAACCCTGAAGCCGCTTGATTCGCTGGTCATAAAATTGGCTGTAGGGGTGTTGGCAGTTGGAGGAGTCGCGTCACTGGTCTGGTCGGGGCTGGAACTTGTGCGGAGTTTTGGCTGGGCCAGTCTGAGGTCCGAGCGTTCCCTTGACTTGTTGGTACTGCTCGGCACGCTCGTCCTGCCGTTGGTGGGAGCGATCCCGATCACTTTGCTAGGCAAGACTCCACTGGATTACACCACTCCCGGGGTTTTGCGGGTAGCCGTGGCGGCGACTGTCCTGGGAGCCATTGCCATTGCAGTGGGCCTCTGGTGGTTTGGTCGAAAATGGCTGCTGCATGCAGCTCTCTTCTTTATTCCCTTTGTTTTACTTTTCAGCACATTTTTCACCGCGCCGGCCGGCATTGTGGGTGGGTTGGTGGGGGAACTCAGTTACTGGACGACCCAGCAGGGTGTTGCCCGCGGTGGCCAGCCATTGTATTACTATGCCTTTCTCATGATCCCGGTCTATGAGTTCCTGCCTGCACTTGGTACGGTGGCTGCTGCGCTAATCGCCGCGAAGAAAAAATTATGGCAGTCGCAGTCCGGCCAGCCATTTACACGAGCCACTCCCGAATTAGCGCCTGATGGAGGTGAAGTCCAGCCCCCCGTTCCGGTTGCGGCTCTACTGGTTTATTGGTCGGTCAGTAGCCTGGCATTGTTCACGTATGCCGGTGAGAAAATGCCCTGGTTGACCATCCACATCGCCCTGCCGATGATCCTGGCGGCGGCCTGGGCTTTCGGTTGGATGATTGAGACAGTGCCGTGGGGCCGGCTGGCAGCCTGGGGTGCCCGTAATTATGTACGTGGTGCGGTTTTGGCCTTTTTCTGTCTGCTGGCCTTAGTAACCGCACGGACAGCCTTCAAGGCGGCGTATATCAATTATGACTATCCCTTCGAGTACCTGGTGTATGCACACGGTGCGCCCTATCCCAAGCAATTGTTTAATGAGATCGAGGAATTGTCCCTCCGTACCACCGGTGGGACGGATATGGTAGTGGCGTACGATAACTGCGCCCGTTATCCTTATTGGTGGTATATGCGCTATTATACAAATAAGATTGATTACGATATAAATCCTACTAGTGATTTGCGGCGGGCATTGGTCATTGCAGGCGGGCGTTGTCCGGATGATTATTTTTCCAAACTTCAACCAATCATCCAGAATAATTACTACGAATTCAATTACATGCGACTATGGTGGCCGTCCATGGACTACTGGAGCTTGAAGTGGGATGCCATTGAATCGGAACGAAACGCGGCTCTTGCTGGTCAGGGTGCCACTAGTACGAAACTATTACCCATGACAGTGTTCGAATATCTGAAATATGTCTGGCCGCACATCCAGCCTTTCTTTACTGATCCAGCTGTTCGCAGCGCGGTCTGGCAGATTTGGTTCAACCGTGATTACACAGCCTGGGCTAAGTTGAAAGGCAGCGATGCCTATACCCTGACCAATTGGGGCACTTCGGAAGATCTGTACTTCTTAGTTCGCAAGAACATTGTTTCTCAACTCTGGCCGTATGGGACAACTGCCCAACCAATCACCCAATCCACTGATCCCTATGCAAAGATAACGACGCCAGTCACCCCGGACAATATGCTCGGTGAGGCAGGTACCGCAGCCGGCCAATTCCAGGCGCCGCGTGCGATTGCTATGGCTCCGGACGGCAGCCTGTATGTTGCCGATTCACTTAACAACCGCATCCAGCACCTCAGCCCGGATGGAAAGGTACTTCAGGTTTGGGGCAAGCGTGCGGATGTGGCACAGGGGGCAGCTCCCGGTGGTACTTTTAACGAGCCGTGGGGGGTGGCTGTTGCCCCGGACGGCAGCGTATACGTGGCGGATACCTGGAACTACCGCGTCCAGAAGTTCACCTCCGATGGTCATTTCCTGCAAATGTGGGGAACCGGTCCGGGAGATGGGCAGAACCAGTTTTATGGTCCGCGCGGCCTGGCAGTGGATAGCCTCGGGCATCTCTTCGTGGCTGATACAGGTAACAAGCGTATTGTCATTTACGATGCAAATGGAAAATATCTGAGCGAGTTCGGGTTGCCGGGTATGCAACTTGGTCAATTGGATGAACCGGTGGATATTGCCTTGGATTCGTCGGGAAATGTCTACGTGACTGATACCTGGAACCAGCGTGTGGAAGAATTCGCTCCGGATAATACCAGGCTGGTTTACACTGCCACTGCCGTATGGTCGGTGGATGGCTGGTATGGAACCGGGCCGGATGATAAACCTTTTATCACATTAGACAAAACCGGCACTGTCTTTGTCACGGACCCGGAACAGTGTCGTGTGATATCTTTCTCCCCCAACGGAAAGCCTGCTCATGTGTGGAGCGGTTGTACGGAAAGTACGGCATACCAGCTTCCCATTGGCGTTGTCTCGGACGGCTCTGGCGGCCTGTGGCTCACGGATGCGACGAACGGGAAACTGGTCCACTTCAAGACGCAGAATCCTTAGTGCTGAATCTGTTCCACTTCCAGATTGGACGGAACTTTTAGTCTCTTATGTGCCAAACCAGCCAATTTTCCCCACATCAATTTGACCATCAATCCTGCTCGCCAGAACGCCACCGCGGCCAAGCCGTGCGCTAGCACCGCAAAGAATGGAGGAGTCTGGGCTGTGTAATACATCCAGCACTGGCGCGTGGTGCCCCACAACTCCAGGAAGTATCCCAATCCCGCCCCCGCCAGGAAGGTCAAAGTAGCATAGCGGTAGTCGGTCGGAGTCAGGGTCAACAGCGCCACCAGCAGCAGTGCCATCACGGTGTAGGATTTCCCATATGTCGGTGCCACGAAATACAGCATCAGCGCGTAGAAACCTATGAAGAGGATCCAGTAAAGAACTCTGAATATAAAATCCCCAAATTCTTTTTCTTCGTGTTTATTTGTGTTCTTTGTGGATAATTTTTTGATCCCCCGATTCAACAACTGCGTGATCCGGTCAATTGATAGACTGGCGATCGGCCAGGCCGGGATGATCCACAGCGGCGGGCGCTCGGCGGTGTAATAGTGCCACAGGTTCGTTTGTGTACCCCAGGCCTCGATCATCAGTCCGCCTACCATTCCGACAAAGACGATCAGCGCGTCCCGGCGCAGGTTGGCGCGCGCCATGATGGTCAGGGACATAAAAGCAAAAATGCCCAGTAGCAGCCAGTCCATGTACAGCCACCATTGGCCTTTCCAATTGACATAAGCGAGTGCTTCCTGCGCCAGCGGCCACCAGACGTAGACGATCAACCCGCATAGCAGGAAAAATCCACCCAACAGAACGCTGCTGGAACGCGTCCAGCCAAACAGAGCCAACAAGCGTCTGAAAGGGGAGGGCTGTTTGATCCATTCAGACATGAGCGCATTATACTATCGGTAGCTGAGGTTAAAAACACTGTGCACTTCAGACGGTCTATGGTAAAAAAGGCTGGTGAATCTTCTGAAAGGAAAGTGAGGACACATATGACTCAAACCCTCCGCTGGGGATTGCTCAGCACCGCCCGAATTAACAATGCCTTGATTCCTCCGCTCAAGTTTTCCAAACGGAACAGACTGGTGGCGGTCGCCAGCCGATCCCAGGAGAAGGCGGAAGCTTATGCGCGGGAAAAGAAGATCAAGCACGCATATGGATCCTACGAAGCCCTCCTGGCTGACCCAGAAATTGACGTTATCTACAACCCACTCCCGAACCATATCCATGCCGAATGGACCATCAAGGCAGTGGAGGCGGGCAAGCATGTCCTTTGCGAGAAACCTCTGGCGCTCAGCATGGATGAGGTGGATGCCATCACTGCCACGGCTGGAAAGCATGGCAGGATCGTCACCGAGGCCTTCGCCTACCGTTTCCACCCCCAGATGTTGAAGGTCAAAGAGATCGTAGACAGTGGCAAGCTGGGCAAAGTCAAATTAGTGCACGGTTCATTCACCTTCGTGATGACTAAAGAGGATGACATCCGCTGGGACCCGGAGATGGGCGGCGGCAGCTTGTGGGATATCGGTTGTTATCCATTGAGCTTTACACGCACTGTGCTTGGAGTAGAGCCATTGGAGGTCTTTGGCTGGCAGGTGACCAGCCCCACCGGCATCGACGAGACCTTTGTAGCCCAGCTACGCTTTCCCGGGGATATCTACACCCAAGTGGATTGCAGCTTTAAAATTCCCCACCATGAATTCATGGAAGTTATCGGCGATGAGGGCACGTTGAATATTCCCCAGCCGTTCAATACCGGGGCGAGGAAAAACCTCTATCTGACCCGGGCAACCAAAACTTCGACGGTCGTTGTGAAGGGGCCTGACCCGTACGCCGCTGAAGTAGAGGGCCTAACGGATGCCATCCTGCTCGGAAAGCCGCCGGTTGTCAGCTTGGCTGACAGTCGTCTCAATACCGCTGTGATCCTGGCACTCTTGGAGTCGGCAAAGAGCGGGAAACCTGTACCTCTGTAGTTTAAAAAAAAGGGTGAGTCTACCACCAAGGCACACGTATGCCTCCCAAAGGACATCGGGATGATATGTGGCGCACCTATGGATCATCAACGTTTTTCATACACTTCCGGGTTGACGCAATTCGGTAATCTCTCTCCCTTCAACCCAGCGATGAGATTTCCTGCTGACATGCGCGACATGCGCTGGCGTGTCCGCCAGCTGGCGCTGGCGATATGAGGCACGACGATACAGTTGTC
>JBEKVG010000088.1:0-8349 GCA_049514195.1 Anaerolineales bacterium
GCGGCGTGCTTAGCACACAGGAAGTACCCAAACAGGTTGACATTCATCACTGCGCGCCACTTCTCGGCCGGGAATTCGGTGATCTCCTCAGCGTTAAGGATGCCGGCGTTCGAGACCAGGATGTCGAGGCGTCCAAACTCCTGTACGCAGCGGTTCACCAGCGCCTCGACCTGGGCCTCGTCAGTCACATCCACCTTGACGGCGATGATGCGCCGGTCGGTGGTCGTGCTGATGCTCCTGGCAGTTTCTAACGCTTTCGGCTCATTGAGGTCGGCGACCACTACATGGCAGCCCTCCTCCGCCAGCCGGGCGCAGATGGCCTGCCCCAGGCCCTGCGCCCCGCCGGTCACCAGGGCAATACGATCTTGCAAGAGTTTTTCCATCAGATGAGTCCGTTCATAAATGCTCACTGACCCTACCCCCGCAGGGGCAGGGCGAAGAGAAGGATTGCAGGAATAAATAGCTGCTTTATTTCCCGGCGATGAAATCTTCGGTCTTCTGGCGAGCGATGTCATCGGTGTACTGCTCGGCCGGGGACTTCATAAAGTAGGAAGACGGAGCCAGCAGTGCGCCGGAGATGCCGCGATCCAATGCCAGCTTGGCACAGCGCAGAGCGTCTATGACCACGCCAGCCGAGTTGGGGCTGTCCCAGACTTCCAGTTTGCACTCCAGGTTCAGCGGAACGTTTCCAAAGGTAGTACCTTCCATCTTGATATAGCAAAACTTACGGTCGGTCAGCCACGGCACATAATCCGATGGCCCGACGTGGATATCATCGGGATTCATCTCGAAGCCCAGCATGGAGGTGACCGCCTGAGTCTTGGAGATCTTCTTCGACTCCAGCCGTTCGCGCTCCAGCATGTTGTAGAAATCCATGTTGCCGCCGAAGTTCAACTGGTAGGTATGGTCAAGATGGACGCCGCGTTCCTCAAAAAGGGTGGTCAGGACACGGTGGGTGATCGTGGCGCCGACCTGGCTCTTGATATCATCGCCGATGATTGGCAGGCCGCGCTCGACAAAACGTTTCTGCCAATAAGGTTGAGAGGCGATGAAGACCGGGATGCAGTTGACAAAGCCGCAGCCAGCCTCCAATACCTGCTCCACGTACCACTTGGTGGCCTCCTCCGAACCAACCGGCAGGTAGTTGATCACCACATCCGTCTTGGTATCCTTCAGGATCTTGACGATATCTGCCGTAGGGCCAGGAGCCTTCTTGACCACCTTACTCAGGTATTTGCCCAGCCCATCGTGGGTCATGCCACGCTCGACTTTGACTCCCAGGGTGGGAACATCCGCGAACTTGATCGTATTGTTCGGGAAGGCCGCGATCGCCTCGCTCAGGTCCAAGCCAACCTTGGTGTCGACTACATCAAAAGCGGCAGAGAACTCAATATCATGGATGTGATATCCGCCCAGATTGACGTGCATCAGGCCAGGAACCGTGTCGGTTTCTTTGGCATTTTTATAGAACTCGACGCCCTGCACCAGTGAGGAGGCGCAGTTGCCTACGCCGACGATTGCCACACGTACTTTTTTACCTTTTTGTTCTGCCATATATACTTTTCTCCTTGAATTTGGTTTGATTTATTTCACTTGCCAGATGTTAAGGCTACAAACTGATTCTACGGCAGCATCTGCCGCAAAAACTCCTCTTCGGCTGCATTGGTCCACTCTCCGCGGGCATTAAGCCGGGCATAAACGGTTGGTAGCTTCTCCTTAAGCTCACTCAGCGTTGTCAAGGGCAGCTCCTTGATGTTGGGATAGATGACCACCTTCCCGGCCAGGCTGGCCTCCTTCACGGCCTTGAGACCGTCGCTGGCAGCGCTCAATGATCCGACCGCGGCCACCGAACGGTTGGGTGACAGCTCGCCGGAATTGGTCTTGCTCAAGACCAGCTCGAAATCGCTCATCAGCGAGGCTGAGTGCCCAATAACGCGCTTACCCTGTAGGTATGCACCGCTCAAATCCAGTGTCGCCATTGTGCCACGCGCCACCCCGGCGAATACATTCATCACCCCGCCGGGCGCCAAATAATTGCTGGCATCGGCGATGGCAGCCGGAACAGGAGCCAGCACCACGATGTCGTCGAATCCAGTTTGACGCAGGAAGGCCGTTTCGGCTTCGTACTCAGCCTTTTTTGTCGGGTTGAGACAGATGAATTGGATGCCCTTGGCTTTAGCCTGGTCGGCAAAGGCCTCGCACAGTTCACCCAGGCGCATATCGTTAACATCGGTACAAAGGATGACTGCCGGGGGATCATTGAACTCGATGGCGCGTTGGACATGCATGCGCCCCATCGGGCCGCCCGCCCCGACGATCCAGGTGCGGCCTCCAGGTTTGAGATTCGAACGGACCGGCAGGTCGTGGTAGGCTGCAGCGACGTCTGTCTTCGTCGTGCCCACATAGACCCAGCGATGGTAATGGATGCGTCCGACATCTATGTTGACCCGGCGCTCCAGAGGCGTCCCAGCCAGGATGGCCATCACGCCGAACTGCCCCAGGTGAGGGCTGGCCTGTTCGATCAAATTGGCGTTTGCCCCGAGCAGCACAATATCATCGACGAACTCAACAGGGGCTGCCTCGATCCGGCTCACCTCGGTCACTTCAACACCCAGCCGTTCGGCGCGTTCCTTCAGCCAGTCCGCAAAGGGGGCAGGGGCATCAGTGAGCAGCAGCCGGGCAGGGTGTGAGGCGGCTTCAAACCCGGCGCTGATTGTGTACTGTCCTTCCTCACCCGCTCCGATGATCCAGGTCACTCCGCCATCCTTCAGACCGGTCCGGTATTTCAGCGCGTAGGCCGCTACCACGCAGGCCCAGGGCTCCGTCAGAGCAATCTCAGCGTAGCTTTTGTCGGGGCGTACCTTGATCAGGTTGTTCCCCAGGTCACTGGCGTAGATCTCAGGCCCTATCACGGAATATTGCGAGAGACCGCCCTGGTACCAGTAGCCATAGGCGTATGTCTTGCCATTGACCAAGATATCGGTCTCCAGCGTCAGGCGTTCGCCGACCTTATAGCTGTCGCTCAGGTTCTTGCCCACACCCATGATGGTCATCGAGACTTCATGACCCAGTACTACCGGCTCCTTCTGCATATCTCGGAAGACGCGCGGATGGTTCTGCCCCTGGGCAATAACCTTGGTGTCGGAAAAGCACAGCCCACAGGCGTCGTGGCGGATGAGCAGCTCATCAGGACCATAGGAGGGCATAGGAACTTCGAGAGGCCGGCCATCCTTGCCCAGGTTTTCGAGCCCTGCGCCATAAAGTGGCCAGAGTTTGTAGGTGCTGTGCAGCGATGCACTGCCGCCTCGGTATTTGTCAAGTTTATCCGTCATACTTACCTCTATTATGTCAATTCTCCAAGTTCGACCTTCGTTTGGGAGAGTAGGCGACGCGAAGCCTTGTTTCCGGTCTTCACAGGTCATGTGCCAGCAGGTAGTGATGAGTCATATATACATCAAGTCAGATCCAGATGAAGCTTGGATCTTGTCAAAATCAAGCCGGATGTGTCAACCGGTTCAACACCTCGAACGGCGAAAGGTCGGAAGTCAACGACTTCAGCTGGGCCATCCCGGCACGCCCGGGTGGGATGAGACATCCTGCCTGGGTGTAAAAGGCATTACGGTCTCGGCGAGAGGGAAAATGTACCCTGGCCCACCCGCTCTGATAGCCCAGGCCCAGTGTCCGCTGCAGAACAGTATGGCCGTAAATGAAATCCGCGCCGTCCAGGAAAGCCTGGCGCACGGCCATCAACTCGGGAGCCTCAAAATCGTCGACCAACTTCTGGCCAGGGGCGTTCATTTCGGTGCCAACGTTGAGCAGCAGGTCGAGTTCGTTGGCCAAGGCTACAACTGTGTACAGCTTCTGCAACTTTAAGCGGCGCTCTTCGGGGTTGGGGAGATTCCAGTTGCGGTCCGGGATGATGTTGAGGGCTACGACACCTTTGCCGATCAACAGGCTAAGCAATTCCTCCTCGGCCTGTTCGCCGGGCGAAGTACCGTCCAGCCAGGTGGCGCAGGGCAGCGCGCCGCAAGCAATGATAAGCCGGTTGACTTCATCCACAGATGGGAAGGTCTCCGCTCCCGGCTGGGCATACCCGACACCGCCGTGTTTCATCAACTTCGCCCGCAGCGTGTTCGGGAACTTGACAGGGTCCCCAATCTGGGCGGCAACTTGCTCGGACGATACCTGGAGTTTCTCAGCCCAGAATGGGACAGGGTCCGGGAAGCGATCGGTAGCCGCCTGCAGGTAAGCCGCCAGCATGGTACGCTCGGTAGCATTGCCGGCTGGTGTGAGCGGGAGTACGTCGCGATCATAGTCTACCGTCACCGGGGAAAGGAATGCATTTATGCGGTCCAGCATCGTGCGGTTACGCACTTCGGCACGCTGGCGCATGTCGGCCAGGATCGGAGCGGCTACGGCCGGAGGTCGACTCGATGTGAAGCCGATGCCCATGTAGTAATACACGCCCGGCTCACCGGGGGAGTTGATCTCGCGGCTCGCAAATTCGGGGATAAAGACTCGCGTCTCCATGCCGGCCGAGCCGCGTACACCAAGTAGCTCGGATGCCCCCAAGAATTCGTCCACCCCGTCGAGCACGTCGAAGTCCACAATTCCCAGCGCTTTGAATCCACTTTGCCGGGCCAGCCAAGCCAGGCCAGATGGAGAATAGCCGTAAGCATTGAAAGAGAAAAACGTGTGGCAGTGTAGGTTGACGGCCTCCTGGCGCGTGCCGGCAGGCTCTCCAGATGCAATCAATGCTTCCAGGGCTTGCGTCCTTTTGACTGAAGAAAAGTCGTTGAGTTGGGTTTCCAGTTGGCTGGTGGATTCCACGTCAGTCTTCCATTCGAAATTAAAAGATGGTTTGTTGGATGTTGAACGCCTTGCAGATGGCGAGGATCTCATCCGCACTTAGGCCTTCTCCGTGCTCTCCAGCTACCAGATTAAGATACTCATAGCTGGCGGCCGTCTCGGCGTACTCAATCCGGTCGGAGGCGCGCTTGACGGAAGTGTCCGAGCGGGCTACCACGCCGTGCTTGGCCCAGATGACCACGCGGTATTGGTGTAGCATCTTGAGGGTGGCAGACATCAGGGCCTGAGAGCCGGGCACGTTGAAAGGCACGAAGCCGACCCCTTCCGGCAGGTTGATGATCGTCTCCGGTTGCCAGCGCAGCAGGTGCTGGTTAAGGTATTTCTGATCCTGGTAGCGAGGGATATGGCTCAAGTAGGTCAGGTGGCGCGGCTGGGCGTGAATGACGGCATGGAAGTTGGAGCCGGAGTTGACGATCTGGTCGCGGTGGACTGCCAGGTGCGAATTCAGCTCGCTGGTCAGGTTGGTGAAAAGGCGTTTTGGCGAAGTGTAGAGCTGCCCCGTCTTGCCACCCTGGTCAACCACCAAACAGCCCAGGTTGGCGGTCGGCTCCTGGATGACATCGCGCAGCCGCCTGCCCGAGCCGGTGATGACCAAGGTCATCCCGGCCAGCTCGGGGACGGCCAGGGGCAGGTGCAGAGACTCGACCAACGGGAACTTGCGGCGTAGCTCCACTGGCCAGCCTATGCACACCGAGATGTTACCGGCCGAGCCTTCGCTGGCCTCGATCTCTGATATGCGCCAGCCGGCCTCGCCGATCCATACCAGGTATTCATCTAATTCAGGATAAGGAGCTTCTATAGACATGGCAATTCCTCCTATGAACCAGCGGGCAAGCCGAGGATGTGCCCCAGCTTGCATATTGTGAAACGGTTACGCAGAAAGTGGGATTCGATAAGGGCTTGCTGCACTTCCTCGTCGCTCAGACCCAGCCCGGCAGGACGGATCGCGCTACCGGCCTGACTGAGCAAGTCGACCAGCTTTTCCGGCGTGGGAACCTCCGCCGCCAGAGCCTGGATTTCATCCCAGTGCTCAAGCACACGCTGCTTGAGCCGGGCGAAATCTGCGGCGGTCATATCCAGGAAGGGAGCCTGCTCGACGAACAAATTCTCAGCAATCGGGCCAAATGCCTGCCGGATACATTGCATATCGGAGGTACGCTCTGGCTGCGTGGCGACCGCAAGCCGGGTAACTGCCTGGGTGCGGTCTATCTGCCTGAGCCGGGCATATAGTTGCGCTGCCAGCACCGAGCATATGCCCACCTTGGCCCCATGCAGCACGGCCGGCCGGCCCTCCCGCAGCAGTTTCATCTCCAGGAAGTGGGACATGTAATGCTCGCAACCGGCTGCGGGGCGCGAGTTGCCATAGTCCAGCATGCACAGACCGGAGTCCACTAGGCTGAACATCAACTTCCGGATTCCATCCGGTGTAGCCCGGCCGATTTCTATGGTCGCGGCGATACAGGCATCCAGGGCCTTGCGCACACGGGCTGCGATCTCAGGGCTGTAGGGCTCATCCCAAAGCAGATGCCCGAGCTGCCAATCGGCCAAGGCAATGGCCTTGCCAAGGATGTCGCCATAGCCGGCGGCTATCATGGCCTGCGGGGCAGCCGCTAAGGTCTCCAGGTCGGCGAAGACAGCCATGGGCGGCTGGGCCATCACGGTGGTCTTGATCCGCCGGACGACTAGTGAGGCGCTGGGGGATGTAAACCCGTCCACCGAGGGGGCAGTGGGCAGCGAGATAAAGCGGCAGCGGGTACGGTGGCTGACAATGCGGGTGATATCGGTCAGCGTACCGGTGCCGACCGCCAGGTAGGTGCGCTCAACTTGGTCAGCATGCAGCAGCACCTGGAAAATGAAGTCCTCGTCCGGAACAACCGCCGGCTCGCTGAAGACCACAGACTTGATGTCCCAGCCGCGCGCTTGGAGGGCAGCCTCCACTTTCTTGCCCAATACGGGAAAGGTGTTGCCGTCCGCCACCAACAGGAAATCGGTCAACCCCCGGTCATTGCAAAATTGCAGCAAGGGCACCAGCGCATTTTCGCCAATGTAGACCGGAATGTCCTTCATGCCGGCTCCGTTTTTCCGCTGCATAGGGTGAAAGGAACCCCGGCCTGTTTGAGTTTTTTGACCCAGGCCGGGGCAAGGTCGATGTCGGTGTAAAGGTGGGTAATCTGGTCCAGGCTGGCGAAGGAGGTCAAGTCCGCCCGGCCGAATTTGCTGGAATCGATCAATGCTACCATGCTGCCCGAACTAGCGATAATCTTACGCTTGATCTGTGCCTCATAGATATCCACCTCCGTTGGACCACCTTCGAGGGTGAAGCCGCTGCAAGAGAGGAAGGCAGTTTTTATGTGGTAATCGGTGAGGATTTGCTCGGCTAGGGGTACGCTAATGGCGGTGCCATCCACGCGCAGGACACCGCCTAGCAGGATCACTGTATTGGAGGAATTCTTCGCCAGCTCACGGGCAGACTCGATGCCATTGGTGATGACGGTCAGGTCGCGGCGTTCCTTCAGGCAGCAGGCCAAGTAGTACGAGCTGGTGCTGGAATCCAGGATCATGGAGTCGTTGTCCTGCACCAGGGTGGATGCCTGACGGGCGATGGCTTGCTTGGCGCTCCGGTGGGTCATGACGCGTATGGAAAAAATGGGACTGCGGTTTTGCCGCTCGTCGAGGAGCACACCGCCGCCCCTTACCCGGATCACCTGCCCTGATCCGGCCAGGGAGTTGAGGTCGTTGCGAATGGTTCCCTCAGAAACCCCCAACAGCCCTGCTACTTCCGGGACGCGTATCCCAGGTTGCTCTCTCAGGATAGTCATTAAACGCTGGCGTCGCTCAAAGGTGATCAATTATTGGCTCGCAGAAAGGTGAGGGTGGAAACAGTTGAAACACTGCCATCCTACCTGGTTTGTCGAAATTTGTCAATCTTTATAAGTTACAACAAATTTCGACAGTCATAGTCCCCGTCTGCGAAGTATTTTTTGAAAGGTAGTACCTTAACTTCCTTAAAGCGAAGGTGTTAATTTTGTAGGGGAATTAATCTCCCATAAGAAAAATTTCTAACTCTTTTAGGCATTCCTTGCTGACTTTGTGGCCGGCATCCGATTCGCAATAGGTAACCTGCGCACCGGATCCTTTGAACAACGCAACCGCTCGGCGAGCCTGTTCCACCGGGATTAAGTCATCCTCCCGGCCATGGCTGATAAATACCGGTTTCCCCGAGAATTGTTGTGCAGTAAGCAACGCCTCCCCATTCTCTGGAATAAAACCAGAAAGCGCCGCCAGCCGCCAAACCCGTTCCGGGTGGAGTAAGGCTATTGCATATGTCATCGCTGCACCCTGGCTGAATCCCATCAAATCGAATTGGTTGGCCTGCATGCCTACGGAAGCCGACCAATCATCCACAAATGCCAGCAAGGCCTGCACCGTTTGTTTTATATGTTCGTATGAGGGTTTTGTAGTTTTTGAGTGTATTATTTG
>JBEKVG010000089.1:0-8323 GCA_049514195.1 Anaerolineales bacterium
TTGAAATCGGCCTGTTTGGCTGGAACCAGCCTCAACTCACGCCGCTCAACCTGCCCGGAAATATCCACAAGTTCCACCAGCACGCGGCAGTTCAATGAGATTGATTGGGAGGGACTTGATGCATCCACTGACAGCCTCATTCCAACGCCTGGTAAGCCAGTTGGGCAAAATCCTCGACAATCGGGATAGTGAAGCAGGGCATGTACTGCAGCATGATCAAGCAGTTTAACTGCTCAATTGGGTCAATCCACCACTCTGTGTTGGCAGCCCCACCCCAGCCGAACCTGCCGGGTGAGCCCGGCCGGTGGGACAGTCCCGGGTGGAGCAGAACCGCCCCGCCCGGGCCAAAGCCATTGGCCAGCTCACCCATCGGGTGGACGCCTTCAGGCAGGTGGTTTTGCAACATCCATTCGACCGTCTTACGCCCAAGCAGACGCATCCCGTCCAGCTCTCCGCCGTTCAGCAGCATCTGGCCAAAGCGGAAGTAATCCCCGGCTGTGGAAACCAGCCCGCCGCCGCCAAACGGATTGCGGGTGGGTTTTGTGATATCACCGCCTCCCAGGGGTTCGACGACTTTCAGCCCACCACCCTCAGCCGGGCCATAGAGGTCTGCGAAACGGTTCACTTTATCAGGCGGCACCCAGAAGGCCGTATCGGTCATGCCGAACGGAACGAAAATACGCTCTTGCAGAAATTCGTCGAAAGCCTGTCCAGAGGCCATCTGGATGATGTAGCCAAGCACGTCTATCGAAAAGCTGTAGCGGAAATCCGTGCTGGGCTGGAAGGCTAATGGCAAGCGGGCACGCGCGAAAGCCTGCATCCATTTCTCCAGCACCGGTTCGGTCTCATGATCGAGACGCTGGAGGGTTTCCCGGTAGAGCCTGTCCAGTGCAGAATTCTCTTCAGAGCCATAGCTGAGGCCCCCCGAATGCGTCATTAAGTCATGGATCGTCACTTCTCGGCGGGCCGGCACCAAGTCGTAGCTGCCATCGCTGCGGCAGACCATCACACGCACATCCTTGAACTCTGGGAGGTAACGCGAAAGTGGGTCCGCCAAGCGCAGGCGGCCCTCTTCGCACAGCAACATGGCAGCCGTGCTGGTAATCGGTTTACTCATTGAGTAGATCCGGAAGATGGTATCGGAGACCATCGGGCGTCTGGTCTCGAGTTCCTGCCAGCCAAAGGTCTCCAAGTGCACCACCTGGCCCTGGCGGGCAATCAGCGTGACGATACCGGCAAATGTCCCCCGGTCCACGTAGGTCTGCATGGTCATTTTCAAGCGATCCAGACGGGAAGAAGATAATCCGACGCTTTCTGGTTTGACTATTTGCATGGTTTCCTCCATGTTTTTGATTCAAGTATAAACCATCCGGCCCTGTTCGGGCTTGCTATTGACCCCGTATATGGATGGGAAAAACAAAGGCGACCAATCCGTGAGGGTTGGTCGCCTTTGTTATATTGCATTGGGAAATCAGGCGTCGCGGACTTCACCGTCGATCACATCGCCTTCGTTGCTTCCGGATGGGGGCGTCTGAGGTCCAGACTGCTGTGGGCCGCCTTCAGGCGGCTTCTGACCCTGGGCATACATTTGCTGGCTCAAGGCATAGAACATATTCTGGAGCTCATCACTGGCCTTCCTGATGCGATTCAGGTCATCGCTCTGGGCTGCTTGCTTGAGATCGTTGATCTTGCCCTCGACCTTGCCGCGCTCCTCAGAGGAGACTTTCTCGCCCAAGTCACGCAGGGATTTTTCGGTCTGGTAAATCAGGTTATCCGCATTGTTGCGGGCATCAATGACCTCACGTCGTTTCTTGTCTTCGGCCTCATATTTCTTGGCCTCCTCGACCTTGCGGGCAATATCATCTTTATTCAGATTGGTCGAAGCCGTCACGGTAATCTTTTGTTCCTTACCGCTGGCCTTGTCCTTGGCAGTCACGTTGAGTATGCCATTGGCATCGATATCAAAGGTGACTTCCACCTGCGGGATGCCACGCGGGGCCGGTGGTATGCCATCCAGGCGGAAGCGACCCAATGACATGTTATCACCAGCCATCGGGCGTTCGCCTTGCAGAATGTGAATATCCACGGCGGTCTGGCCATCGGCAGCGGTGGAATAAGTCTCGGTCTTGCGCACCGGGATGGTTGTATTGCGCTCGATCATTTTGGTCATCACGCCGCCCAGGGTCTCCACGCCCAATGAAAGCGGGGTCACGTCGAGAAGCAAGATATCCTTGACTTCACCGCCCAGCACACCGGCCTGGATAGCTGCGCCAACTGCCACGACCTCGTCGGGGTTGACGCCTTTATTGGGTTCCTTGCCGTTGGTCAATGTGCGCACCAATTCCTGTACCATCGGCATACGGGTGGCACCGCCCACCAGCACAACCTCATTCAAATCGGAGGCTTTCAGGCCGGCATCCTTCAAGGCGTTTTCGAAAGGATTCCGGCAGCGGTTGAGCAAGTCTTCCGTAATCTGCTCGAGTTTGGCGCGCGTCAATTTGAGCACCAGGTGCTTGGGTCCATTGGCATCCGCGGTGATGTAAGGTAGGTTGATCTCAGTCTCCATCATAGTGGAGAGTTCAATTTTGGCCTTCTCGGCAGCTTCGCGCAGGCGTTGGAGAGCTTGGCGGTCCTGGCGCAGGTCAATGCCCTGTTCCTTCTTGAACTCATCGGCAGCCCAATTGACGACGCGCTGATCCCAATCGTCGCCGCCCAGATGAGTGTCGCCGTTGGTGGACTTGACCTCAATGACGCCCTCGCCGACATCCAGAATGGATACGTCGAAAGTACCGCCGCCCAGGTCAAAGACCAAGATGGTCTCATTCTTCTTTTTATCCAAACCATAAGCCAACGCGGAAGCGGTCGGCTCATTGATAATGCGTTTCACGTCCAAGCCAGCAATCTTACCGGCATCCTTGGTGGCCTGGCGCTGACTGTCATTGAAGTAGGCCGGGACGGTGATGACCGCCTCGCTGACAGGCTGACCAAGGTAAGCTTCGGCATCGCCTTTAAGCTTGGCAAGGATCATGGCCGAGATCTCCTGCGGGCTGTACTCGCGGTTCGTAATGGGGATCTTTACACGCGCTTCATCCGAAGGCCCGGCCACGACCTCGTAGGGCACCATCTTACGCTCAGTTTCCACTTCCTCGAAGCGGCGGCCCATGAAGCGCTTGATGGAGTAGATTGTATTTTCCGAATTGATAACAGCCTGACGCTTGGCCGTCTGGCCGACCATGCGCTCGTTATTCTTCGAGAAAGCCACTACTGACGGGCAGAGGCGCCCACCTTCGGCTGTGGTGATGACGGTGGGCTGGCCGCCTTCCATGACGGCTACCACGCTGTTGGTGGTCCCCAAATCAATTCCGATTGTTTTTCCCATAACAATTCTCCTTGTTTATATTAGGCGCACAAAAAGGCGCACAAGATTTGAGATGGTATAAGAATACTGCACGGGTGCAAGAAAAACGTTAACACTTTATAGAAAAAATAGAAGAGACTGCCAAAATCTTGATCCGGAGGCAAACCCCAATAAAAAACGCTGGAGATTTCCGCTCCAGCGTTAATGGTGTTCTTCTCAAGTTAGTTGCATTGGAGCCAGCCGTTAAATCCGTCGCAAATATGACCAATTTTTGTACCAGCTGTGTCGCCGCAACCCCCACCGGTAATATAAACATCATAACAACCTTCACAAACCGCAACTGTCGTATTCACGTCCGGAGGAAGAGTAACATAAAAAGTACCTGGGCCTACCAGTGTAAAGGTGGCAGTGGCTCCGGTGCGGTTTCCGAGGGTCATTGCGCTCTCAGCACTGCACTTATTCTGAGATGGGAGAGAGGCACCAGGTTTGCTTGTCGGGACCAGGGTAAAGGTCGCGGTAGAGATGCTGCTAGGGATGCTGGTAATTGAACGACCATTTAGTTCCCCTTGAAGTGTCTCGCCGGTGGAATAGCGATAGATTTCCACGGACAAGGTATCAGTTGGTTGATGTGTGCGCAGGATGTCGCAATAATCCTTCATTGTCCCATCCGTGGCCAGTATCAACCCTTCCATTTTATAAAGGATATCGCCAGCCTCCATCCCGCTTTTATCAGCTGGTGAACCCGATTTGATCGAAGCAATCCATATCCCTGAAATTGAGCCATCTTGTGAGACAAAAGCCGTGCCGTTAATTCCGATCGAATCGATATCCACTCCTGTCTTTAGTTGATTTACGATTGGTTCGGCTGTGGTTGCATCAATTGCAAAATATTGGTTAGTAGATTTACTTGCGGCATAGTTAATTCCAACAACCTGACCATTGGCTGTAACCAGAGGACCACCTGAATTACCAGGATTTATCGTGGCATCATGTGCCAGAACGTGGTCCAATGAAGCCCAATTGGTTTGACCGTCCGCATTATTTTTGGAGATGATCCCCTTGGTCAAAGAGTACTGCGGCTCGCCAAGTGGAAAACCGGCAGTATAGACTTCCAAGCCTATAGCAGGAGCCTGGTTGTACCAGTCCAGGTAGGAGAAGTTACTTCCCTCGATTTTGATGACTGCCAAGTCCGAACATTCAGAAACGCCCAGAATCCGGGCGTTTCGGGGGGTTGACTCACCGTTGACCCAGACCTTGATTAATGCCGCCCCGGTGACAACGTGGTTGTTTGTGACGGCAATACCAGTAGGATCGATGATGAAACCAGATCCACGACCAGCGGCGTTCACCACCAGGCCTTCCTTAGGATCCACAAAGGTGCCATCTGATTCAATCTGGATGGTAGCTTTTTGAACATCCTGTATGTTATTTACAGCACCTCCGGCGCTGTTCGGCGTAACAGTGTTGGTGCTTTCACTGGTTTGGGTTGGAACGGCTATGCTTCCACTGGTTTGGGTTGGAACGGATATGGTTTGGGTTGGAACGGAATTGATGGAGAAGGGGCCGCAAACGAGCCCCATTACTAAAACGGAGCCTAGCAAGATCATAAATGGTACCATGATGCGGATTCTCATTGTATTCTCCTCTTCAAATTTCTTCGCCAAACATATAGAGAATATCTATATTTTAGTATAGCACAAATATTTACAGATACATTAAAAGACTTTGTAGAAACACGGCGGTTAAGTGAAAGCAAAATGGATTTTTAGAGCACGTTTATCTTGGCTAAATTTCATCATGATCTAAAAATAACATGCCCACACCGTCCGAATTGGTGACCAGCGGGTCGTAAGGATCTGGATTATCTAATAATAGTTGGCTTAATCAGGATCCAACACCATCCCCTGATGGGGACCCCGACCGAAAATCAAAACGCGCCCCGAAAGGCGCGCTTTGCAGTGTGGAGATGGCGGGAATCGAACCCGCGTCCGAAAGACTCGACCCTCGGAAATCTACGAGCGTAGCCGGTTGGGCGTGTCGCCACAAGTCACTCAGCCAGCAAATTTGACCTGCGGCCAGCTGCTTGGGCCCGAAAGCCCTCTTTCGCGCAGTCAGCAGCATCATGCGCGGCACTCCACCTTTGTGACGCCCAGTCCCTTCACCGGGTGGAGTACGGGACGGGTGGACGCGGTCTCAGCTAGGAGACCGGCTGTTCTGCGGATCGCTTATGCAGCGAGGGGCATAGCAGCGTAGGAAGTGTTGTTGGCACTTGATTGTGTGCACTGATTTTACGAGTTCGGCGCCTCTCGGCTCGCATTCCGGGACCAGCCTCTTCCGTCGAAGCCTGTCATCCCCGAGACCTAAATTATAGCACATTTCAATTATGATATACTCGGTCAAGAAATGGGTTCTTTGGGAATATGCGGAATTTTCCCGATGGCAGGCGGCAAATCGCAGGTCAAAGTGATAATTTGACCCACATTTGCCGCCCTTGCATGGCAGCTCCCAATAAGCCCAGAAACCTCTGAAACCCGGCGGGGTTATGATATGCAGACCCTTCCGGTAAGGTGAGTCAATTGCCGGATCTTGAAGAAAAAGAAATCTTGAGGCGTGCTTCGCAGGGTGATCAGGAGGCCTTTGGTATATTGTACGAGCAGTACGTGGAGCGGATCTTTAACTACGTTTACTACCGTACCGGTAATGTCCACGACGCCGAAGACCTGACCGCACGGGTTTTTTACCGCGCCCTGAACCATATCCAGAGTTATACCGATCGGGGTGTGCCCTTCTCGGCCTGGTTGTACCGGATTGCCCACAATCTAATCGCCAATTGGCACCGCGACCGCACCCGCCGCCAGGAGATACCGCTCGATGATGCTCCCACGCTCCATTACAAGGGTGAGCCACCCGAAGTGGTTCTGATGCATGGTCAGGATCGCGATGCGCTTCTGAAATTGATTCGCTGCCTGCCATCGGAACGCCAGCACTTACTTATCCTTAAATTTGTAGAACACATGTCGAACGCCGAGATCGGCGAGACCATGAACCGGAGCGAGGGTGCGGTGAAAAGTCTCTACCACCGTACACTATTAGCATTACGGGACGAATTGGAAGGTATTAATCTGGAAGGAGATTAGTCCATGTTGCGGATTGTCACAGACGGAGCGGCCGATATGCCCGTTGGATGGGAAACGGAATACGATATTCAGGTAATACCGATCAATATCCTGTTCGGAGAGAAAACCTACCTACAAGGAGTAGATTTTTCCAACGAGGATTTCTACCAGATGGTGGAAGAGAGCAGAAAAATACCCAAGACCTCCCAACCATCCCCATTCCAGTTCAAGGAATTTTACAAACGCGTGGCTAAACCGAGTGACACGATCCTATCGCTACACGTGACCAGCAAGTTGTCCGGAACGTTTGAATCGGCGGTTACTGCGGCGCGTGAATTGGCTGGCAGCTATAACATCATACCTTTCGATTCAGGTGCCGGGTCGGCTGCACTTGGCATGATGTGCCGCGAGGCACGTTTGATGGAGCGTGCCGGGGTTGCCGTGCAACAGATCGTTGAGCGGATGTACCGGATCCGCCGCAACGTTAGGATTGTACTCACAATGGACAAACTCGATTATGCCCGCATGAGCGGCCGCGTTGGGACACTCCAGGCAGCCCTGGCTTCAGCTCTTAATGTCAAGCCGATTGTGGTACTGCGAGAGGGCCTTCTAGATATGAAGGAGCGGGTGCGGACCAGAGGCAAGGCCCTCGACCGGGTGTTGGAGATACTCCATGACCACTTTGAGGAAGAGCCGGTCAATGCGGCGGCCGTGCATGCACGTGACCCAGAGTCTGCCCAGACCTTGTTGGAACGTGCCAGAAAAGTTTTCAATATCCGAGAACTTATCATCACGGAATTGTCTGTCGCAGTAGCTGCCAACCTTGGACCGGGAACGGTTGGACTGGTCGTCTATCCGGCGGGAGAGTGAAGCATGGGAATAGGGAAAAAACTTGCTGACGCCTCAAAGGCGAAAATTAATTCCCTGGAAAATCGGTTGTCGCGTACCTTGAAACCGATTACCCCGCGCCGGGAATTTGTCGAAGGTCTTGGCCAACGCATCCAAGTCAGAAAGCCGGCCGCGCTTGTGAACTACATTAACAACTGGCATATCCTTGCGATGCTGATCGCTAGTCTTGTGTCTTTGACAGTATTTCTGGGAATGCTAGCGCGTGCATTACTGGCGTTGTTGGGGAAGAAACGGGCTGCCTGAAGAGGGTATTTGCCAGGCACTCTATAGTTCGACACCTAATTTTTTGGCAAGCACTTCAATGGGAGGTTCAACCAACACGGTGCCGTCCGGCCAGACAATAGTCGGTACACTGCGGTTTCCATGGTTGAGACTCTCGACGTATTGAGCAGCCTTTTCATTCCGGTCAATATCAACCCAGCGATAAGGGATATGGTGCTGATCAAACAAGAGGCGAGCCCGGCGCGAACCTCCACACCAGGAATTACCATACAAGATGATTTCAGGGGTATCGCTCATTCCAATCCTCCTATCAGTTTGCGTGCATCGGCAATGAGATCGGCGTCCACAGGCAGGGTAAACGATTCGGTGAGGCGTGTGGTCAAATGGAGTGCGGCCATCCGCAGGTTCGGGGCGAGGCTGGGGAATGTCGCCAGCATTTGCAAGGCTGAATAAGCGCTCATACTACCAAGCTGGATCCCTTGCCGGGAAAGAAAATCCCGGGCGGCAATGCCGGCTGCCCGGCGTGCACATACACGTGCCCGGCCTTCATTCCCGGCCTGGCGGGCGCGTTCAGCTTGCTCAAGTTCAGCTACAATATCCAGGGAAGTTGGGGTCATTTCATTCAAAATACACTGGAATCTGGAGATAGATCAACAAAATAATCCCTCCAGCAGCCATAATGGAAAGGAGCACCCGACGAACGCTACAATCCCACTCC
>JBEKVG010000090.1:0-8265 GCA_049514195.1 Anaerolineales bacterium
TGCGCAAGCCCGTCGGTATAGCGATATTAAATCGGGTAATTCCATTGCCAGACACAAACGCCGGCGCAGCAGGTCGCTGAAAAGGTTGTGGTAGCGATACCAAAAGCGCTGATTATCCAGAGGCTCCAGGAACAGATTAGCTTCTTCAAGAGAGGCAAGCATGGTTTGGCTCTCAGGTTCACCCGTGATTGCTGCACACAAGGGACTGCACAGGCGCTCCAAAATGGAAGTTTTCAGAAGAAAGGCCTGCACTTCCGGTGGTTGTCGCTGGAGTACTTCTTCAAGCAGGTAATCCATGATGTATCGGTCATTGCCGGTAAAGGCGGTCACAAAAGCATGCTTATCGTTCTGCTGGCGGAGGGAAAGGGCTGTCAGCAGTAGCCCAGCAATCCAGCCCTCCGTGCGATTTTCCAATGCAACTATATCTTCGGCAGATAGTTCCAGCTCCATCATTTCGTTTAAAAATTGCGCGGCTTCCTCCGGGAGAAAACGCAGTTCCGGTGCACGGATTTCGGTAAGTTGGTTACGAGCGCGCAGGCGTGCCAGTGGCAGAGGTGGATCGGCACGCGTGAGCAGGATCAAGTGCATCTGGGGTGGCAGATGGTCAAGCAGGAAATGGATGGCTTTATGCACGCCCAGGGAGGTAATGACATGGTAATCATCAAGAACAAGTGCAAAAGGCGCGTGGAAAGCATTGAGGTCGTTGATAAGGCTGGTCAGAAGAACCTCAGGAGGTGGGGGCTGCTGTGATTGAAGAGCAGCCAGCGCTGTTTCGCCTATCCCAGTTTGCAACGTGCCTGCCGTGGCAGTCAGGTATGCCAGGAACCGGGAGAGGTTGTTATCGTCACCATCCAGCGATAACCATGCCATCGGGAAGGTCTTTCCAGCTTCGCTGGCGTGCCATTCACTCAGTAAGGTCGTCTTGCCAAAGCCAGCCGGGGCAGAGATGAGGGTCAACGGCCGGGTTAGTCCCTCGTTCAGGAGTGCCATGAGACGCGGACGCGGCACCAGCCCGGAACGCCCAGGAGGCAGGTAGAGCTTGGTACTCAGGAGGAATTCTTCCGAGGTCACAGACAGCACCTCGTATCAGCTAATCTGTTTTATTTTTCCCGCGGCCCGGGCACGCTCCAGTACGCTTTTGGTGGCTTTGACCAGCGGCATATCGATCATCCTGCCGTCCAACGCAAACGCTCCGGATCCTTTGGCCTGATGCGCCTCGAAGGCCTGCACCATCCGTCTAGCGGACTCGATCGCAGCTTCGTCTGGTGTGAAAGCCTCCTGCACCAATGCGACCTGGTTCGGGTGGATGATCTGCTTGCCCGCATATCCCAATTGCGCACCAAAACGGGCTTCCTGGCGCAGGGCCTCCAAATCCTTAAAATCAATCGAGACTATATCAATGGCCTGCAGTCCATACGCCGCGCAGGCCATCACCACTGCCGAGCGGGCATAGAGCAGCTCCAACGCCCCGGGAGTGCGAGTTGCTCCAACACTGGCGGCGTAATCTTCGCCCCCAAAAATGAGAGCATCCAGGCGTGGATGCGAGGCGATATCTTTCAAATTCAAAATGGCTTTGGGTGTCTCCACCCCCGCCAGTAGACCGATCGAATGGACCGGCCAGCCATAGGCCAATTCCGCCGCTTCGATTTTTTCACTTACCCATTGGATTTGTTCCAGCGTCTCGACTTTCGGGAGTACCACCCCATCCGGGCGGAAGGGCAGCACTGCCTGGATATCTTCGGTTTCCAATCCGGAGCCAACTGCATTGATGCGAACCAGCTTTTCGGAGTGGCCGAAATCCAGCTCACGCAGCGTCGCTGCGATGGTCCGGCGGGCTTCAACTTTATGGTTCAGTGCTACCCCGTCTTCCATGTCCATGCAGATGCAATCCACCCCCAGGGTCAGGGCTTTTTCGATTTTATGCCGGTCATCGCCGGGCATGTAGAGCAGGGCACGTCGCGCCCGCATGAAGGTCTCCATTCCTCCCATTATCGCACAAAATAGAATTATATCTCCCCTCAATTTCTCCTATCAACCACACTGGCCCCGCTCTGGCTGATATTTAGTGGAAAGATGCGCGCCGTCAGCCCAGCCTGTTCAAAGGCACGTTGCATGGCCAGGCCGATCCCGGCATCCAAAGGTTGCCTGGAAAAGGCAATCAAGCTCGGTCCTGCGCCTGAAAGCGCCACTGCGCTGGCGCCGGCCTGCCGTGCAGCCTGAATGGCAGACTGTGCCCCGGGAATGAGCGGCAAGCGGTAGGGCTGGTGCAGGGAATCCTCCATCACCTCGCCTAGCAGCGCCAGGTCGCCGGTCTCGAGGGATTTGATCACCAGAACCGCCCGGCTGACATTGAATACGGCATCCTGCCTCAATACGTATTCGGGCAGGATGGCGCGGGCAGCTTTGGTTGGGAAGTAAAAGTCTGGGAACACCACGGTGATAGACATGGGACTGACCACCAGCTTGCGCGTGACGATGCGGTCCTCTCGGACAACCGAGGCCACCAGCCCGCCCAGCATGGCCGGGACGACATTATCGGGGTGACCCTCGTTCTCGGTGGCCATGGTGAGGATATCTTCCCGAGAAAAAGGCTCGCCCAGTAGTGCGTTCGCACCCAGCATACCCGTCAACAAGGCTGCGGAACTCGACCCTAGCCCCGAGATGAGCGGGATGCGGTTGATGCAGCGGATAACCAGGCCGCCGGGATCTTTCCCGACCAGGGCATATAACTGCAATGCGGCCGCGGCGATGGCATTGGTTTCATCCGTGGGGAGCGTTTTCTCTCCCTCGCCGGAGACACTGAGCGAGAGGCCTCCATCATCTGTCTGGCTGAACTCCGTTTCATTCCACAAATCCAGCGCAAGCCCGAGTGTATCAAAACCCGGACCCAGGTTGGCGGTGGTAGCCGGGACGTGGATGGTTACGCTATTCATTTTAGAATTGCCTCTTCGAGCGCATCCAGGCGCGGCGGCACCACCAGCGGTCTGGTCATTTCTTTCGTGATTATATCGGGGTCCTTCAAACCGTGACCGGTGCAGACAGCAACAATACGCTTGCCCCTAGCCTCGAAGCGTCCGTTGGCAATCTCATGTGCCAGCCCAGCCAGCCCGGCTGCAGAAGCCGGTTCCACCCAGAGGCCTTCCAAGCGGGCGAGAGCCCGCTGCATCGCCAGGATCTCATCGTCGCTGACGGCGATGATGCGGCCGTTGGACTCGTCGGCCGCCTGCAAAGCCTGTTCGCCTCGCGCCGGGCGTCCGATGCGGATGGCCGTCGCGACGGTCTCGGGTTTGTCCACCGGGTGCCCCAGCACCAACGGTGCGGAGCCAGCAGCCTGCACGCCCAGCACCTGCGGCAGCCCGCTGGATTTCAGCAGATGATATTGTTTGAAGCCGGCCCAATAGGCAGTGATGTTCCCGGCATTGCCGACTGGCAGGCACAACCAGTCCGGCGCAGACCCCAGCACATCGCAGATCTCGAAGGCGGCACTTTTCTGGCCCTCGATGCGGTACGGGTTGAGCGAGTTGACCAGGCAAATGGGTTGTTTCTGGGTGATTTGCACCACCAGGCTGAGAGCATCATCAAACGAACCCTCCACCTGGATGACCTGAGCCCCATAGGCCAGCGCCCCGGCCAGTTTCCCGGCTGCCACCTTGCCCTGCGGGATGAGCACTACTGCCCGCATTCCGGCACGCGCCGCGTAGGCAGCCGCGGAAGCAGCCGTATTTCCAGTGGAGGCACAAATGACGGCTTTAACCTCCCGCCCGGCAGCTTCACTGACGGCAGCAGTCATGCCGCGGTCCTTGAAGGAACCGGTTGGGTTGACTCCCTCGAACTTGACGAACAGCTCGAACCCGCCGCCCAACTGCTCCATCAGACGTCTGGCCGGGATGAGCGGCGTATCGCCTTCCAGCAGGGTGACCGTGCGGGTATGAGCCGGCAAGTCGAGCAAGCCTTGATAATGATGAAGAACTCCTTGATAGGTTGACATGAGTTTCCTCGGATAAATGACTTTACAATAAAAAAGATCTAAACACAAAGGTCGCGACCCTGGAAGTACACAGGGCAGGCGGAACACGAAGGAAACGACTTATTTTATTCACCTTTCTGTACTTTGTGCACTTTGTGTTTAAAAATATTATTCGACCGATAAAAAAAGCTCCCGAAGTGAGCAGACTTCGGAAGCCGGGATAACACCAGGTACGACCATCCGTCCGCTCAAGCGGGGGGCGAGGTTGTAGTCGTGGTAGTGGTGAAAATGCACATTGGTCTAACCATGGTTTTCACTCTTTAGGGTGGCATTATATCCTTTTTTTGACAGGCTGGAAGACTGATTTTCTGAGAATGTATTGTACAATAACGGCATTCCAGGATGGCTGATGAAATGACTATGAGCCGTAAAAATTTTCCCACTCGAGTTGACCCTACAAGGCTGCCGCGCCGCCTCCGTGAAGGGCTGGAAGAAGCCAGCGAGTTAATAGAACATAGGCAGCCAGCCCAGGCGTTCGAAGTGTTAAGCGACTTGGACGACCACTATCCACGCCAGCCGGATGTACTTGGACAGATGGCGAATGCCCATTTGGACTTAAAAAACATGCCCGGGTACCTGCATACGATGATACGATTGCATGAGATCACCCCCAACCGGGTAGATGTCAAACTTGGCCTGGCAGGAGCATACCTAAGCAATGAGCGGCTAGCCCTTGCGCTGCGCACCTTCCGGCAGTTCCTCAAGCAATGGCCCCGGGATGAACGCGCTGCCGATGTGCAGAAAACGATTTCCAAACTAGAAGCCAGCCTTGGAAAAATCCTAGGCGAACTGGATTTCACCCTGGAAACCGGACTTGATTTTGCCTACAAACACGAAGAGCTGCAGGTTTGCATGGAAACAGGAGAATACGAACGCTGCAAACGGCTGGTTAAGACTCTCAACGAACAGCGCCCAGACTTTGTCCCGGTTTTGAACAACCTGAGCCAGGTATACTGGCTGGAGGGGAATCTCCCGGAGGCAATCGAAACCTGCCGGAAAGTACTGGAAATCGAACCGGATAACATCCATGCCCTCTCCAATCTAACCCGTTTCCTGTACATGCAAGGGAAACAGGAGGAAGCCCGCACAGTTGCAAAAAGGCTGAAAGAGTCCACGGCAGAAGCATCCGATCGTTTGGTCAAGAAAGCCGAGGGTCTCAGTTTCATTCAGGATGATGCTGCGGTTTTGTCTCTGCTAGAGACAGCCGAACGAGGCAGGGAAATTGACAACCTGGATCACGCTTTCTACCACTGGTGTGCAGTTGCCGAATACCGGCGGGGGAACCTCACAGCAGCCCGCAGCCAATGGAAAAAATCATTCAAACTTGCCCCCAGTTTTGAGCTTGCATCTGTGAACCTGGAAGAGTTGAAAAAGCCAATGCAGCTGCGCGATTGTCCGCAAGTTTTTTCGATAGATATGTGGCTGTCCAAAAAAGTTGTTGGGGAGTTGACCTCTGCTGTAGAGCGCGCCGCGAAAAAAAAGAACGACCAGGAATTCCGGGTAAAAATTCAGGCGTATTTCAATAGCCGGCCTGAAATCCTGAATTTTATCTTAGCTGCCCTAGACCGGGGGGATACGCTTTCCAAAGATCTGGCAGTTAAACTCACAGATATGTCAGGCCACCTGGCGCTCCTCTCCGCGCTGAAAGATTTCGCCCTGAGCCAAAAAGGGACGGATGCAATGCGCATGGAAGCCTCGCAGGTACTCGCCCATCACGGTGTATTCGAATCGGGCCAGGAAGTCACGTTATGGTGGAATGGCGAATTGCGTCCCATGCTGATGCTTGGATTCGAAGTTTCCTATGAACCCCCAAAAGAATCACCTCTAAAACCCGCTGTTCAAAACCTGATGGTGCAGGCAGTTAATGCTTTGCGCGAAAAAAATGGGCAGAAAGCGGAAGAAGTTCTCCGTAAGGGATTGCAAATCCAGCCGGATGAACCGAGCTTGTTGAACAATCTGGCATTTGCCCTCAGCCTGCAAGGGAAAAATGAGGCATCAAATGCCCTTGCTAACCGCGTTGCCGAGGAGTTCCCTGATTACTTCTTCGGCCAGACGATTGCTGCTAGGAAAGCCATTCAGGTAGGCGATCTGGAGAAAGCGAAAGTCATTATTGATAGACTGCTTCAGAGAAAGGAACTGCATGTCACCGAATTCAGCGCGCTGTGCATGTGCCAGATTGATTTCATGATCGCCAATAAAAAACCAGATGGGGCAGTTTCTTGGTACGATATATGGAAGCAGGGTTACCCAGATGATCCACGCCTGGAAGAGTACAAATCGGAAATTGCCGTGATAGAGGCTTTTACTAAGCTAAAGGATGAAATTTCCCCTGGTTCCCGGCGGAAGATAAAGAAGAATAAAATAGTATGAAAGAATCCCGTTCCTTCCGGGTTGAAGCCGTCGTCCTACGTCACGTTGATTGGGGTGAGGCCGACCGCATTCTTACACTGTACACGCGCGAGCGCGGCAAAGTCCGCGCGATCGCCAAGGGGGCGCGCAAGATCCGTTCGCGCAAGGCCGGGCATCTTGAACCGTTCACGCGCGTGACCCTGCAACTGGCCAAAGGGCGCGACCTGCTCATCATTACCCAGGTCGACACGCTGGATGCCTATCTCCCGCTGGGCGAAAACCTGGTCAAGACCGGTTATGCCTCCTATGTGATTGAACTCCTGGACCGTTTCACCTACGAAGATGAAAGCGAAAACCAGGCTATCTACCACCTGCTAGCCGAGACCCTCAGCCGCATTGCTGCCGAAGCGGATTCCTGGCTTGCCATCCGCTACTATGAGGTGCGCCTGTTGGACTTACTCGGCTTTCGTCCCCACTTGTTCGAGTGTGCTAGCTGTGGTGAGAAGATCCAGGCGGTCGACCAGTTCTTTTCACCAGTTGCAGGGGGAGTAGTATGCCCGAAATGCGGGGCCAGGATGCCGGGGGTCTGGAGCGTGCCGGTGGGGGCACTCAAGGTTTTCCGTCACCTCCAACGCAGCTCGTATCCCGAAGCCCGGCGGGCACGCCCCACCCCAGAGGTCAGGAATGAACTTGAGACGTTGATACAGAAGTATCTAACTTACCTGCTGGAACGCGGGTTAAATTCCCCCGGATTTATCAAACAAATTAAAAAATAGGAAATTATTTTGCCCACCCGATCATGAAAGTCTGCATGACCCATTCGACCAGCCAGCCCAATTTTCTCCAGATAAAAGCCTGGATGGTGCGACTGCGTAACCTGTAGAAGATTTTGGCGAGCCAGGTACGCCGTTGCAGTGCCTTGCCAAGCTCGGAACGCAGGACTGTGTTCCTATAATCCTGAAAGCTAAAATCCTGTCTGGCAAAGGCTTGCTGGATGGCCTGGGCAGCCAGCCGGCCATAGCCAAGAGCAATGCTGATCCCTTCGCCGAAGAGGGCGTCTGCGCCGGCGGAGTCCCCTACTAGAAGGACATGGGGCATGGAGAAGGGGCTTTTTGCCTCGAACCAGCGCAGTGGATGGCCTTCCAGTTTATATTCATCCAGGCGGTAGCCGTGGCGTCTGAATTCATCTGCCAGCGCGGCTTGCAGGGAGATATCCTTTTTGACTGGATAAACATTGCTATCGCAGATGCCGCGCACCCGCACCGGCTGGCCATTCTCGATAGCCGGGAAATCCCACGTGTAACCCAGAATTCCATTAGGAACGTAGAGGAAGTCGAAATAGGAGTCCGCCTGGAGATGGAAGGATTTATCCGGCCTGGGCTCGGTGACAATTTCCAACAGGCGAGCAGTATGCGTACTTTCGTGGGGGACAACCAGGCGGCGGATAACGCTCTTCGACCCATCCGCGCCGACAACGACCGTGGCGCGGTACTCGCCTTGATCCGTTTCGAGCACTACTTCGGACCCGCTGACCGAGATGTGTCTAACAGCCGTATTCTCGTGGATGAGGAAACCCCGCTGGCGCGCCTTGTCTGCCAGCCAGGCATCGAATTCGTGCCGACGGATAATACGGAACGCGAACGTGGCCCTTTTTTCACCACGCATTCGCATTCCCTTGCCGTCGTAATCGAAATGCGCCCAGTCCACGTCGTAATGGGACACTTCTCGGCCGTCCAGTCCCAGGGAATGCAGTACCACTTCGGCATCCGGCAGCAGGCCGCCGCCGCATAGTTTCGAGCGCGGGTGGCGTGCTTTTTCCAGGATGAGGGTACGGCTCACCAGCTCCGGCGCGATCTGTGCCAGGTGGAGTGCGGTGGAAATTCCAGCCG
>JBEKVG010000091.1:0-8262 GCA_049514195.1 Anaerolineales bacterium
TCCTCGGTGAAGCTGGTCAGTTCCGAAATGCCCTTCTGCAGCTTTTGCGGAGAGACGAAGGTACCGCGCCCGTGCTCGCGATAGAGAAACCCCTGTCGAATCAGCAGGTCGATCGCCTGCCGAATCGTGGTCCGGCTGACGGAATACAGGCTTTCCAATTGGCGTTCAGACGGGATGGGCTGGTGCGCCTCAAATTTGCCCTGCGAGATGCTCTCGCGTAGGATGTTTGCCAATTGGTAGTAGCGCGGTAAAAAATCGTCCGGATCGATCATTTCAGGCATGGTTTTCCTCGTTCCGAGGCTCGCATGAGAGAATGTGGTAATTACCAGTTGGATTATCGGTGTATTCCCGGCGGATGTCAAGGAACTATTCCGGAGAACTATTCCGGAGATCAGTATTGTATAATGTGACATTGTCGAACCACCCACTAAACTCACTGCCTACTGGATATGGTTTCTAACCAAGTAAACCTCCCAAGAAAGGACAAATATGACCGACCTTCAGAGCAAAGCATTTTCCACCCGGGCAGTACACGCCGGCGAGAGGACAAAGCCAGGGAACTATACCCCTGTTACTACGTCGATTGTACCCAGCGTGGGATATCTTTATGAAAGTATGGATGATTTGGATGCCGTTTTCGCCAATAAGCAACCAGGCTATGTATACGCTCGCTATACCAGTCCGACCGTCACAGCCCTCGAGACTGCAATAGCCAACCTGGAAGATGGTGAAGCAGCCCTGGCCTTTGCTTCAGGCATGGCAGCGATCCACGCGGCTTTGCTGGCATCAGGGGTGCGCTCCGGGTCATATGTGGTGTCTGCCTTTGACGTGTACGGCGCCACTTACAGCCTGTTAGCACATCTCTTCGCCGATCTAGGGGTAAGGACGCGCATGGTGGACGTGAGTGACCTGGCTGCGATCGAGTCTGCCTTGAAGGAATCAGCCCCCACTGCGTTATTGGTGGAGACTATTTCGAATCCCTTGCTAAAAGTGGCTAATATTCCGACTTTAGCAGAAATGGCACACCACTATGGGGCGCAGCTTCTCGTGGATAATACCTTTGCCACTCCCTATTTGTTCCGTCCTTTAAATTACAGCGCCGATTACGTCATTCACAGTGCAACCAAATACCTGGCTGGGCACGGTGATGTGCTGGCCGGGGTGGTAGTCACCTCAGCGACCAACCGGGCACGCATGTTCGAGACCAACAAGCTGGTGGGCAGCAACTTGGGTCCGTTCGAGGCCTGGCTGGCGCTACGTGGGTTGAAAACCTTGCCTTTGCGCGTGCGGCAACAATGCGCTAATGCCTTTCAACTGGCCAAATGGCTATCCAGCCGCCCTGAGATAGCGCGCGTAAATTACCCCGGCCTGATCACTCACCCACAGCACGCGCTGGCTCAACGCCTGTTCAGTGGACAGGGATCAGGCGGCATGTTATCCTTTGAAATTCGGAAAGCAAAACGTGCGGATGTATTTCGCTTTATGGAAGCCTTGCAGCTCTGTCTGCCAGCCACCACTTTGGGTGATATCTACACACTTGTGTTGCATCCAGCGACTTCCTCACATCGCTCGCTCAGTGAGGCCGAACGGGAACAGGTTGGCATTAGTGAAGGACTCATACGACTTTCTGCAGGTATTGAAGATCCAAATGATATTCAGGCAGATCTGGAACAGGCCTTAAAAGTGCTGCAAATATAATCGTGTTTGAGAAAACCGTGATCGCCATATAAGGGTTTTTTTAACGCATAACCACCTAACCCCGTCCCCAACTCTCCCCGATTGGGGAGGGGAGAGTTGTGCAGAACAGTCTTATTGACAAATTAAACTTGACTCGCTTAATATGTAAATGTATAATCTGCACCAATACCGTGAGTAGTAGACAGTCCATATGCTGATAGAGAAGGAGGGCCGTTGGCTGGAAGCCTCCACAGCAATCTACTGTCGAAGTCGCACGGTGATTCTGCTGAAGAAATCTTAAACGAGAGTAGAACAGCACGGGTTCGGCCCGATACAGCCAGAGCCGGATGATGGTCCGGGTTAAGTGCACCCATATGGGTGAACCGAGGTGGTACCGCGGAAGAATTGACCTTTCGTCCTCATCATGGACGAAAGGCATTTTATTTAATAAGGAGAGCATTCGGCAACTCAAATTTAACCGGGGATGAACGGAGATAAACTGTGATTTTATCTGATGAACAGGCACAAAGCCGTCTGTTTATCCGGTTATCCCCGTCCATCTTTGTTTATCTCCGGTGAATTATAGGCATGAAGTAGTTGCCGAATGCTTTCAATAAGGAGTATAAATGGACACCAAAAAGGTCATACAATCCCAGTATCTGGCAGCTCTCGAAATGTTGAAACAGGCGGTGGTTAAATGCCCGGATTCTTTATGGAATGCACCGGAGGATAAGAACAAATCCTGGCATGTGGCCTACCACGCCCTTTTTTACACCCACCTGTATTTGCAGGATGCGGAAAAAGACTTCCAGCCGTGGGAAAACGCCCGCAACGAATACCAGTTCATGGGACCTGTGCCCTGGCCACCGCACAACCTGCCGAAGATAGGCAAACCTTACACCAGGGAGGAAATATTGGCCTATCTTGCCTTCGTCCAGAAGCAAGTGCAGGAGCGCGTGCCGGCTCTCGATCTGGAGACCGGATCCGGGTTCGAGTGGCTGCCGTTCGGTAAGCTGGAACTCCAGTTCTATACCATCCGCCACCTCCAACAACACACCGCCGAACTGTATGAGCGCCTGGGCTCTCGGGACGGCATTGATCTTAATTGGGTTGGTAATATATCATAGGAATATGTTGATAAAAAGGAGCAAGAGCGTCATCACAAGGTGAAAAAATGACCAACAAATACGACCTTCCCAAAACCTACGATTTCAAGTCCACCGAGCCGCGCATTTATGAGATGTGGGAGAAGGGCGGCTATTTCAAGCCGTCCAATGACCCGAACAAGCCGGATTTCGACCCGACCAAAAAGCCCTTCGTCATTTCCATCCCCCCGCCTAATGTGACCGGCGAGCTGCATCTGGGCCACGTCATGTTCGTGGCGATGGAAGACTTGATGATCCGTTACCAGCGCATGAAGGGCATCCCAACACTGTGGGTGCCCGGTACGGACCATGCCGGCATCGCTACCCAATTGCAGGTGGAGAAGGACCTGCTACGCACCGAAGAAGTGACGCGCGAGGAACTGGGCCGGGCGAAGTTCATCGAACGGGTCTGGTCCTGGAAGGACAAATACCACAGCATCATCACAGGACAAATCCGTAAGATCGGGGCTTCCTGCGACTGGAGTCGCGAGCGCTTCACACTGGACGAGGGTTTGTCGAAAGCGGTACGGGAGGCCTTTGTGCGCCTGTACGAGAATGGATTAATCTACCGCGGCCCGCGCCTGATCAACTGGTCGCCCGGGCTGAAAACGGCTGTCTCGGACCTGGAAGTGGAGTATTCCGAGGAGCCCGGCAAATTGTATTATTTCAAGTACATGCTTGCCGGATCCAAGGAAGAGTACATCCCGGTCGCCACGACCCGTCCGGAGACCATCCTGGGCGATACGGCTGTGGCTGTCCATCCAGAGGATGAACGCTATCAGAAATTTATCGGCACGCAGGTAATCGTGCCGATGTTGGGACGTCTCATCCCGGTCATCGCGGACGAGTACGTAACGCGCGACTTCGGTACCGGGGCACTCAAGATCACCCCAGGCCACGATCCCAACGACTACGAGATCGCCCAGCGACACGGACTGCCAATGCTCTCCATGCTTGACCGGGAGGCGAAAGTCACCGAAGTCGGCGGGCTGTACGCCGGACTCGACCGCTTTGCGTGTCGCAAAAAATTGTGGGCCGACATGCGGGCTGCCGGATTGGTCATCAAGGAAGAACCTTATATGCTCAACATACCGCGTTCCCAGCGCGGCGGCGAGATCGTCGAACCGATGATTTCTGAGCAGTGGTTCGTCAAGATCAAGCCGCTGGCCGAGCCGGCGCTGGCCGCCGTTAGGGATGGACGCATCCGGATCATCCCAGAACACTTCGAAAAGGTTTACTACAACTGGATGGAAAACATCAAGGACTGGTGCATCTCGCGCCAGTTGTGGTGGGGGCACCGCATCCCGGTCTGGTACTGCGAGGATTGCGGCAAGCAAACCTGCACGCGCGAAGACCCGACCCAATGCGCCCATTGTGGATCCAGGAAAATCCACCAGGATCCGGATGTGCTGGACACCTGGTTCTCCTCCGGCCTATGGCCGTTCTCCACGCTGGGCTGGCCGGATGAGACGCCCGATTACCAATACTTCTACCCGACCAGCATCATGGAGACCGGTTACGATATCCTGTTCTTCTGGGTGGCGCGCATGATCATGGACGGGCTGGAGTTCACCGGCCAAGTGCCGTTCCACACGGTCTACCTGCATGGCCTGGTGCGCGAGGAGGGTGGGCAAAAGATGTCCAAGAGCAAAGGCACCGGGATCGACCCGTTGCCGGTCATGGAAAAGTACGGCACGGATGCCCTGCGCTTCACCCTGCTGGTGGGTTCCACGCCCGGCAACGATACCTACTTGAGCATTAAGAAAGTGGAAGGCAACCGCAACTTTGCCAACAAGATCTGGAACGCGGGCCGCTTTGTGATCAGCGCAATTTCCACGCTTCAAGAAAAAGGGGCACAGGGACCAGGGTATCAGACTCTCTCCCAAATTCCTAATTCCCAATCCCCGATTGCCTGGTCTTTGGCCGATTCCTGGATCTGGGCGCGGCTGCAAGCACTTGTGCGTGAAGCGGAGCGGTTGTTCCAGTCCTATCAGTATGGCGAGGCCGGACGGCAAATCTACGAGTTCTTCTGGTCTGATTTTGCCGACTGGTATGTGGAAGCGGCAAAGTTACAGATACAGAGAGCGGCGAGCAGAGAGCAGACAGTCGAAACGCTCATCCGGGTTTTGGACATGTGTCTGCGATTGCTCCATCCCATCACGCCATTCGTGACCGAGGAATTGTGGGGCCACTTGCGGAAGGCCGTCCTGGCTTCCCCACTGAAGGAAATAGCTGACCAATGGCCCGAAGCATTGATCATAGCAAGCTGGCCAGAGCCGCGTCCCGAAGAAGGCTGGGAGATTGATAAGCTGGCAGACTTTGCGCAACTCCAGGAGATCATCCGGTCCATCCGCAACTTGCGTGCTGAAAAGAAAGTCAGCCCGGCCAAACGCCTACCGGCAACATTGGTCGGGGGTTCGAAGACCGCAATGCTTAAAGAGCAATCCGGCCTGATCGCAGCCCTGGCAGGTCTTGATCATTCTCTCCTCACTGTTCTTGAATCCCCGTATGTGAAGCCGGAGAACAGCATTGCTTTGATTGCCGGAGTGGTAGAAATTTATATCCCACTTTCCGGCATGCTGGATCAGGAAGAAGAGCGCATGCGCCTCCAGAAGGAATTAGCCGAGGCCGAGGTTCAGGTCGAGCGGCTTAAGAAACTGCTCGACTCGGATTTCGCCAAGAAAGCCCCGGAGGAGGTCGTCCAGAAGGAGAAAGCGCGCCTGGCAGCGTTCCAGGAGACAGCCGAGAAGTTGAAAGCGCAGATAAATTGAGCTAAGGATTTCGCCGCAGACTCTTAAGTTAGGAAGATAAACGGTGGCAGAAATAGCATGGTATGGTGTAAAACAAAGGGGTTTCCTTTTGTACTATAATCACACCATCATCGTTTAGTTGTTTCCGGCAAGAATGGAGGTGCAGCATGTCCTTCACTCACAATTATCTCTCACAGCGCGATCCTCGGTGGATCGACGAGAAACTTGGCTTCGATGATATCGTCACCATCGGTACCGACGGTGCTGCTTTGGTCTGTCTAACCATGCTCGTAAACGGGTATGGCTTTTATGAAACGCCCTCCAGCATGAACTGCAAGCTCAAGGACCTGGGCAGTGGAATTGGTTTTCTCGGCAGTCTGATCGTCTGGCCTGGATTGACACGTGCTTTCCCCAAGATCAATTTCCGCCGAATAATCGTTTGTCGCGACCAACCCGCCCCAATGGATGAGATCAACGCCAGCCTTGATGCCAGCCAGCCATTGATGATTGAAATAAACCGGTCTCCCTCGCCGGGTCTGCAAAATCACTGGGTGGTACTTTATGCCCGCCTGGATAACGACTACCTGATGCTTGATCCCTGGTCTCAGCCTCCCGACAACGCGCCTACAACCCTGATAAATCGCTACGGATATGGTGATCCTCCGAGTGAATTCATCACGGCGGTAGGCTGGTACGATGTGGTCGAAAGCCCGTCGCCGGCTTCCCCGCCTGACCAGGCTTCGACTCTGCCACCAACGCCTGCATCCATCCAGGCACCTGTGCCGGAGTCAATCCTGCCGCCAACTTTCTCATCCGCCCCGGAGCCAACTCCGACGCCGACATCCGCGCCCGTTTCGACTCCGACTTCCACTCCCACCCCGACACCTGCTCTGCAGACCACCACGCCATCGGCTACCGCTCCCATCCCAGAGCAGACCCCACCTTCAATCCCCGCATCCACGCCGACGCCTGCCCCAAAACCAACTCCGCCTTCAACTCCCGCATCTACACCTACCCAGACAGTTCAAGCCACTTCCAAGACCCTGACCGTGTTCGTTTCCCAAAGCGTCGGATCGGCTGGCTTGCGTTTGCGCAGCCAGCCAGTCACAAACGCTAACATCCTGGCAATCCTTCCCGCCGGCACGGAACTAACCAGTCTTGAATCATCCGAACAGTCCCTTCCAAAAATCGGGCAGAGGAATCAGTGGCTCAGCGTGCGCGATGGCAACGGCAACCTCGGTTACGTAGCAGCCGGATATGTGGAACTTGAGAATACACCTGCACCAGCATCCGTCTCGCTGACAGTGCTTGTCTCAAGCCAGGTAATCGCCGGCCTGCGCCTGCGCGACCGGCCCAGTGAGCATGGCAATATCCTCGAAGTGCTGAAGCCGGGTACTTTATTGACTGTGCTGGAACCTGCCATTACGGCCCAAGCCAAAATCGGCGTTGTGAACCAGTGGCTGAATGTCAAACTACAGGGTGGTATGACCGGTTACGTGGCCGCCTGGTATGTAACAACCTGAGGATTACCAATGGATAAGATCACCCGCCAGAGTGTGCTCGACCTGTTGAACGGGGAATGGGCGGATTACGTCAGCCGGTTCCAGAGTATTCCGCCCGCCGCGCAGGCGGCCTTCCTGGAGAAGCAGGGCTATAAAAGACTGACGGATCTGCTCGCACATATTGTGGCCTGGTGGGAAGAGGGCATGCAGGCCATCCAACGCTACAAGAGCGACCCGGCTGCCAGGCAGCCCGAGATAGATGTCGACAGTTTCAATGCACGCGCCGTGGAAAAGGTCCGGGCGGTTAGCGAGGCCGAGGAAATCCGGGCCCTCGAAGAAGCCCGGCGGAAATTTGTCCAGGTGGTGAAGAAGCTATCCGAGGACGATTTTAAAGATGAGCGGGTGCTGAATCAGATCCAATGGGAACTGGTCAACCACCTGGAAGACCATCGAATTCATTAGGACAGCCACAGCTTGAAATACCCATCAATCATAAACAGATACAAAGATTTTTTGAGGTGATATGAATCCAATCGATGTCGTGAACGAAGCAACCCGAAGTCTGTGCCTGGCAATCCAGCCGCGCAAGGCCGCCGAACTGGCCGTGGCTAGTGCTGATGAAATGGACAAGGTCATCGGGGCCTGACCCCCGAGATGGTGGAAGCCATCCAGACCAAAGGAACCACCGTCAAACTGAGTCGCGCTGACCATCGCCGGACGCATTTGGGGGAAATAGAGAAAGCGCTTGAGGGTTAAGGTACCGCCGCCTGGAAGCCGTAACGGATTACTCAAAAGGCAGTACTGATTGGGGCAAGACTTGTGCAGAGCCGATTCCGCTCTGCAAGTTTTTCATACGCCGAAAGACTGCCGAATTGGACCGGCGTACCTGGCAATTCCGGCTTGGCGCTGCAAATCATTCTAGTGCAGTGCCAGGCTTGTACAATGTCAGCATTACGTGGCGAACTACAATAATAATGACAATCAACAAGGCCAAAGCCAGGACGGTTTGCGGGAAGATATTGGTACCAAACAGGAATGGTTCGTAGATAAAAAATGAAATCAAGTTGGCAGCCAGCGGGATATAAAAATAATCAGGGAAGAAAAAACCATAAACAATGGAAAGAACGTCTGAAGGGTAAAAATAGCGGTCATGGGTCTTGTGGAGAAAATACGGCACAAGTAGAGCGG
>JBEKVG010000092.1:0-8255 GCA_049514195.1 Anaerolineales bacterium
AAGAGCGAACCACTGCAGACCTACCTGGTACGCCGAGCCAAGCCGCGCCCCTTCCGCAGTGTGGCGCGCGGAGTGGCTGGCGTGGAGACGCGCACGGTTGGGCGAGAGCTGGAAATGCAGGCCCTGCAGGCAGCTTATCTGCGGGCTTACGAGGGCCCACTGCGTGGGTCCGGGGGGCATGGCATGGTGTGGGTCCAACTCTTGGGTGACCCGGGTGTGGGCAAAAGCCGCTTGCAGGAAGATATGAACGATTGGCTCGAACTGCGTGAAGAAACCTTCCGGCTGCTGCGCGCCCGAGCTTTCCCGGATGATGCCAACCAACCGTTTGCGTTGGTGCGGCGCATGTGGTTCGACCGCTTCCAGATCGCCGAAGATGCGCCGCTAGCTCAGGCAGAAGCGAAATGGGTGGAGCGTTTTCGGGAATTTTCTGGAATGGAGGATGTCGAGGAACAGGCGCATGCCCTGGGATTGCTGGTGGGATTGCCTTTCTCGGACAGCCCTCATATTGGAGCAATGCGTAACGATCCAACTCAGGTGAAGGGCAGAGCGCTGGTGGTCAGCCGTGAGCTGGTCAAAGCCGTTCGCAGACAAAACCCATTGGTGGTGCTGCTGGAAGACCTGCAATGGACGGATGCCGCCTCCTGGGAATATCTGATGGAAGTATTCCTGGGCGAAGCGGCAGGGGAGCAGCCTAATGGCCTGTTCACCCTGGGAGTGTCCCGCCCGGACTGGCACCTACCGAAGGAATTGGGAGCACTGTTCCAGGCATCTTCACCTGATGAAAAAGTAAGCGATAAATGGGGCCTGCTAATCTCATTAGCGCCGCTGACAGATCAGGCGACCCGCCTTCTGGTAAAGGAAATCTTCCAAAGGGTCGTGGATGTCCCCGAGCAGGTTACTGATCTTTTAATTGAACGCTCCGAAGGTGTGCCATATTACACCGAAGAGATGGTCAATTGGTTCATCGACCATGGCATCCTGGACACCCACGGCGAACAATGGCGATTTTTCCCCGAGAAATTGAAAGAGCAGCCGCTACCAGCCACCTTGCAGCATCTGCTGCTGACCCGGCTAAGCAGCCTCTCGCAGCCGGAGCGTGCCACCCTACAGCGCGGGGCCATTTTCGGGCGGCGTTTCTGGACAGGCGGTGTGGAAGCCTTGGGAGTAAATCGTGGTGCGGAGACTCTCGGACGTCTGCAACCGCGTGGCTTTGTGCAATCACAGCCGGAGTCTGCCTTCCTGGGCGATACCGAATGGAGCTTTCATCAAAGCTTGCTGCAGGAAGTGACCTACGAAAGCGTGCTGAAGCGTGAGCGGGCCGCCCTGCACAAGGTGGCAGCCAATTGGCTGGAACGACAGGCTAGCCAAGCCGGGCGGCTGGACGAGTTTGCCGGGCTCTTGGGCAATCACTGCGAGCGGGCTGGAGAATTAAGCGCTGCGGCGGATTGGTATCTGCGCGCGGGCCGGCGCGCTTACGATCAGGGGGCGCCACGTGAGGCCAAGGGTTTTTACACTCAGGCATTGGAGCTTCTCCCGCCGGTTGACCGAGAACGGCGCTGGCAAGCCTTGTTGGGGCGGGAAGACGCTCTTCTTGTATTGTCAGAGGCAGAACTATTGAAGGAGGACATCACAGCCTTACTGGAACTGGCCCGTTCTTTTGACGACGATAATTATGTGGCCGAGGCTTATATTCGTCAGGCGATATTTGGCATGTATTCGGGGGATCCGCCCATCATCGACCAAGCTTCCCGGGAAGCGCTCGCAGCCGCGCGGCGGTGTGGAAATGAGGCGATCGAGACAAAAGCACTCATCCTGACGGCGGTGGCGGAAGTATATCGGGATAATAAAACTGCTGTCAAAGAACATATTGAAGAAGCTTTGCGTAACGCCCGCCGGTTAGGTGATGAAAACGTACTTGCTTTTGTCCTTTTCCGGGCGGCTTACTGTTACAGCGAATTCGGCGATAATGCCAGGCATTTTTCGCTGCAAATCGAGCAGATTGAGCTGGACCACCGGATGGGTAACCGTATGCAGGAGGCAATGGGCCTGTCGAACATGGGCAGCGGCTATCTTGGAATTGGTCTGTATAAACAGGCCCGGTCGCTGCTCGAGCAATCCCGGGTGATTAACGAAGCCATTGGAGCCCGTCGTACGCTGGCATATAACTTGGGAAACCTTGGGGATATTTATCTGGCAACGGGCGACCTGCGGAAAGCACGAGAGTTAATGGAACAAGCACTGAAGGAATTTTACCCGACCCAGGATGCCCGGGGGAAGATCTTTATGCTAAACGATTTAGGACTAGTGCTGCTGGAAACGGGCGATGCACCCAGCGCATCCCGGCGTTTCAACGAAGCGCACGAGATTGCCTTGAGCCAGGGGTTTGACGCCATGGCCTGCGAAGCCACAACTGGTCTGGCTGCTTGCTCAGAACTACAGGGGCAGTTGGACGAAGCGCGCAAATATATTCATGAAGCCTGGGATTACCTGAAAGAACACGGCTGGATGGGAATAGGTAATCCTGGGACGGTCTACCGCACATGCGTTGAGACATTCGAAGCCCTTGGCGAGAACGAAAGTGCCCGGGCGGTACTTGAGAGCGCACACAAGGCATTGATGGATGTGGCTGATAAGATCGACGTGCCGGAATGGCGAAAGTCCTTCTTCCAAAACGTACCAGACCACCGGGCGATCATGGAGATGTGGGAACGCAGGAAGCTGGATAAAATATAAAGGAGTTCCGAAAAGATCCGGGCAGCCTATGCAGTAATGAAGAAAGGGGATGAAAGAGAGCCAGTCGTCTACTTGGTCTTGAACGTCCAATATGCCGTACTGCTTCCATCCGAATAGGTGGTTCCCCAGTTGTTGGTAGCCCGGACATGCCAGTAATAGATGGTGGCGCTCCTCAGCCCTGTCAAACTCCGGCTGTTGGCAGTACCGGCACTGTACCAATGGGAACAGGTGCGGGACGTGGAATAACAATAATAATAGGTGGTTGCACCCGCGCTAGTCCCCCAACTTATGGTAACTGTGCTGGATTGGTTGGTGGCGCCATTGGCCGGAGCGATCTTGCCAAAGGAGCCGGGCGCGCTCCCCGCCCGATAGCCCGAATTGGAGGTGCTGAACCCGCTGCAACCGACTGCGTTGCAAGCTTTGACAAAGTACCAATAGGTGGTTCCAACTGTTGCAGACGTGTCATCGAACGGAGATGCTGCCGGAGATCCGATCAGGGAGGCTCCATTGGAACTATTGGAAGTGTTCCGGTATACATTATAGGATGTGGCACCGCTGGAGGCGTTCCAGGAGATGCGTACCCTGTCGGTGTATGTGCCATCCGAGGCATTCACGCCAGTTGGGGCAGCCGGCACCCCAGCCTGTGTGGTAAAGCTCCAGTAAATGCCGCCATCCGCTGTGGTAGGACCACCGCTGCCGTTATAGGCACGCACCTGCCAGTAGTACGTGGTGGAATTGGCTAGCTTGCTGATATTGACACTGGTGACGTTGCCAACGTTTGTCCAGTTGCTGCACCCGGTGGTAGTGCTGTAGCAATATTGATAATAGGTCACCGGGCTGGTCGCGCTCCAGCTGAGCGTCAGGCTGGTCGCCTGTCCCATGGCACCGTTTGCCGGGCTGCTCTTGACGAAAGCCGCCGGGGGCGTTGCTAGGGTTGTGAAGGTAGCATCCGAGCCGTTGGCCGTCCCGTTGGCATTCACCGCCACCACCCGAAAGTGATAGAGCGTGCCAGGGGTCAGGCCGGAGATATACGCGCTGACGGCTGTGTTGCTGGTTCCAATCACCGGACTTTGCGAGGCGCTGGCAGTTGAGCCGTAGCTGTTCGTTAGGCCATACTGGAAGGTGACGGTAGTGCTGAAGTTATTGGCATTCACCGTGCCATTCAGTGTAGCACCTGTGGTCGTGATGCTCGTCGCGCTGCCCGTTGTGGCTGAGGGAACGGGAGTGGTACTGGCAAGGTTGACGATGCTGACCGATTCCATGGCCATACCGCTGTACGATCCGCCCCAGGTCATGCTGTGTGTATTGTTATCCCAGGTGTCGTGGATGTAGATCGTCGTGGAGGACGGGTCGTAGCCAACACCGACGATGGAATGGCCAGCCAGGTTGATGAAGACCGGGTGGCCGGAGTCGATCTCCGCCTTGAAAGTGGCAAGCGAGAAACCACCCGAATATTGATTATCGGTTGCTTGACTGAAACAATCCGTAACCGTGTAGCCTCTCGCTTCATAGAATAATTTTCTTCCATAGGTCCCATCATATTGGGCAACGGAACCCATGGAACTGCAGGTTAATTTCGTAGAACTGTTATATCCATAGAAGGATGTTGATCCATCGTCATTCCCATAAGCCGACTGGCTGGTCTTCATGTAATCCCCAATGGCATCCCCCCAGGTATGTTGTGTCCAGCTGTTTGTGATATAGGGATCCTGGACACCGCTCATATAATAAACCCAGTAATCGTCAATGGATCCTTTTGTTGTGCGTCCATCCAGGCCGTTATGTGAGGCAATCAGCGGGTTGTTCGGGTAGGCATCGCCGTTTGAATCCGTCCAGGTTCCCCAGGAAGGGTCCTCCGCCAAAGGAACCACACCTCCGTTGGTTGAACCGGTATAGATGTTCGGATAACCGTTGCGGTCATAATATCCCGCCACCATGGAACCGGATACTGCCGAACAGCCATAAACCCAATTAAATGCCGGCACATCAGTCATTATCGTGGCTGCTGCCGGAATGGCATGGACAATGGAAGCCTTCTCACCCGCACGTCCTCCCGGCGGTGTCGAGGGACCGTGGATGACATTCACAACCAGCCTGGTTCCGTCAGGCATGGTCAGGTTCTTGACTGTCAGATATGGATTGACCTCCTGGATAGAGGTGACATACTGATCGGGGTTTGGCGTAACCGCCTGGGCAAATACCTTGCCCCCCGAAAGGACCAGACCGGCGGCTAAAAGAATCATCCCGATTGTTATGATCAGAATGATCCGGGGATTACCTGCCAGCTTCTTCTTCATTATCAGCCTCCTCAATGAATTGAATTATTGGTTGGGAATTTTGTAAAATGATTATACTTCACAATATATCCGCATGAGGGATTTGATCTTGATCGATTCGGATGAGGCAGAGCAGAAATGGCCTATCGCGACTGGTTTTGTGAAGATGTACTTTCGGGGAAACTTGAGATCAAAAAGGTCTGGGAGGATGAACGCGTCCTAGCGTTCCATCACCCGCGACCAAAAGCTAAAATACATTAGGCAGCATGTGCCGTCCCTGCTGAATCCGCTGGCATTGGATGGCGCACTCCTGACCTCCATGTTGACGGCGGTCCAGTAGGTTACCCAGGAATTGAGGCTGGATGAAAAGGGCTTCCAGGTACGCGCCAATGCCGGCGCACTGGGCGTCACACCGCACATGCACTGGCACATCCTGGGCCCGGGGATACCCTCTTGAGAGTCCTGCCCATCAGAGATTCGCTTCTCGGTCTGGCTGAAGCCCTCTTCCCCTCTTGAGAGGTGACAGTCACTTTAAATATTTATAAAAAGAGGCTGCCCGGCACTTTTCGAACAGCCTCGATTTGCTTGTGATCTTCTTTTTGCTTGGAATTTTTAGGCCGGAGCGCAAGCGTTCTGCGCGAAGCGCTCCAGTTGTTCAGAGCTTCTCGCGCCCCCGAAGGGTGGAGAGCCGAAGATTGTACTTCGAAGCTGGGCAGATTCGTTTCAGTGTTCTTCTGCCGGCTTCGCCGGCGTTTCTGCGGAGCACAGCGGAGCGTCCGCCCAAAAGCCACGCAAGAAACGTATCAGCCACGCATACAGCTTGCGTGGCCGGATAATGTTCAGTTGTCGGAAAGGTGGGGGGAGCGGTGGGCGGAATGCTGCCCCCCGTGTAGCCGGCCTGCCTGCCTGCACAAGTACTGCAGGTACTCGTGCGCCATATGTGCCTGCGGCACCCTGGACTGCTCGTCTAGGGCAGGCGGTGCAGGCAAAAGTGTCGTTACTGGACAACCGGTGTACTACCCGACCATCCAGGATCTTGCCGTGCTCTCAAGAACGGGTAGGGGGTATTCTAAAAGAAGTGAGTATTAGTGCCAAAGCTCTATATTGAGCGCGACTTATCTGCCTTCAAGGGGTTTTCCATCTATACATAGGCCTTTTCCCCGCCAAAGGAGAAGTTATGTCCAAAGTCGCCATTGTCACAGACAGTACAGCTTATCTTCCCGACGTTCTTCTAAAGAATTTCTCCATTACCGTCGTTCCACAAATCCTGATCTGGGGGGATGAAACTTTCCTGGACGGGGTGGATATCCAGCCGGATGAGTTTTACAAGAAACTAAAAACTGCTAAGATTATGCCCACTACTTCCCAAGTATCCGTTGTTACCATGAAAGCCACCTTTGAAAAACTTCTTGAGGCTGGATATGATGTGCTGGGCATTTTTATCTCAGCTAAACTCTCTGGAACGATGGAATCCGCCACGTTAGCCAGGAATATGCTTCCCAAAGCCGCATCCAAAATCGTGGTTATTGATTCAAATAGTACTTCGATGGCAATGGGGTTCCACGTTCTTAGCGCTGCGCGTGCGGCGCTGGCAGGCGCTAATCTCCTTGAGTGTCAGAAATTAGCCGAAGAAGCCCAGAAGCATACCGGTGTTTATTTTGTCGTGGATACGCTGGAGTACCTGCGCCGCGGTGGTCGTATTGGTGGTGCACAGGCCATGCTCCACGCCAACGCTGAAGCCGAGGCAAAATCTGCTCTTGCAGCAGCCGCCGCCCGGCTAAATCCGGTCGAGCAGATTCAAGCCTCCGTGAGCCCGGCGATCGGATCACACGCCGGCCCCGGCACCGTCGGCCTGGCTTATATGGCAGGAATGTAATCCGTTTGCTTTTTGTCCAAATTCGCTGTGCAATTTACCAATATCCAAGCAATTTATCAAATTCTTGGGAGGCATAAATGAGACAACAACCGATGAATACCGATATCTCAACGCCTGCTTGGATGGCCAACTGCTGAACCATCCCGAACGTTTACACGAAGATGGAGATCATACTCAAGTGAGGAAAACAGAGGAAGAATGAAAACGATCAAGCATATCATGAGATTAAAAGGGAAGGAGATATGGACCACCGCTCCAGATGTGACAGTATTTGAGGCGCTTAAGGTCATGGCTGAAAAGGAGATAGGCGCCATGCCTGTGTTGGATGGCAAGAACTTGGTTGGAATCTTCTCGGAGCGCGACTATGCCCGTAAAGTAATCCTAAAAGGCAAATCGTCCAAGAATACGCCAGTGAGCGAAATTATGTCCACCAACCTCATCACGATCACGCCAAACCAGACAAACGAGCAGGGGCTGGTCTTAATGAACGCCAAACATGTTCGCCACCTGCCGGTGATAGAGGAACAAGAAATGGTTGGTTTCATATCCATCGGTGACCTGGTCAAATCCATTATTGACGAACAGAGAGAGGTCATCGACAAAATGGGACAATACATCGGCGAAAAGTCTGGTTGGTATTGATAGATACGTTCTTTCCTGCACACCGGTTATCCACCCATTTACCGAACGTCCACTCTTTTCAGCGCCCGCTCCGCCTACCCGGAAGTGGAGCGCAGCGCGCACGAGCTGCCTGCCGCTGACGGGACGCCTGGAGCCGCGATGCTAATATGGCGTGTAGTTCGCCGTCTCTGGCCGTATTGGCAGTATGCGACGGCCGTACTTTGCCGGCGCATTCTGCCAGGCCGTACTTTGTACTTACACCTGTGCCTGCGGCACCCTGGACTATCGTCCAGGACAAGCGGTGCAGGCAAGAACGTATGGCACTTTCAAGAACGTATTGCACTTTCAGAAGTGGCGGCGCTGAATTGCTTGCAATTCAGGCACTCGCCGTGTAATTGCACTTGATCTTAGGCTTTAGAAAAAAGGTGCTGGACAGCCAACTCGAGACGGCTTCCCCTGTAACAGTCCCAGGTAAAGGAACTAAGCACCCCCGCCAGACGGCAAAGCCGGCTGTCCGGCTCACAAGAATACGGCGACCTGCTTGCGATTATGCGACACGTACTTGAACTTTGCTTGGGATTTTTGTGTTAGCAAGCAGTGTTCAGGGCTTCTCGCGCCCCCGGAGGGTGGAGTTGGCGTACTGATCAGGCTGGGCGGAATTAAAATGCTCAAGTTGGCTATGGTTGCCAATCAGCTTGTACAAAGATATTAGTCTTTTTGAGTTGAATATTGATGTGCAACAGGATTAA
>JBEKVG010000093.1:0-8210 GCA_049514195.1 Anaerolineales bacterium
GGATTGGCTGTCACCAGTAAGTACCTGGATGGCATGTTGGAGCGCCTGTTCACATACGATTTCCATGAATTCATTTCCCTGCTCTCTGTGGCCTTCACGCTGGTACACGTGCTTGTCCTGACCCTCGACCGCTACCTGCCCTATTCATTCGCCCAGATCCTGGTACCGTTCATTTCCCCATATCGCCCGTTCTGGGTGGGTGTTGGCGTGATCGCTTTTTACATTATAGGGCTTGTTACGGTGACCTTTTACCTGCGTAATCGGATCGGGACGCGTGCCTTCCGGGTTATCCATGTTCTCAGCCTGATTGGCTATATCGGGGTTACACTGCATGGGTACTATGCCGGTACTGACACTGCCTTGTCGGCCATGCAGATTCTCTACAAGGTCTCCGGACTGGTTGTCCTGTTTTTTACGATTTATTGGCTTGTTTTACTGGGTTTGCGCAAGATGGAGAAACAGCGCACTACAGCGTTGCCTGCCAGGTTGCCGCAGAAACCCCATGCAATACCTCGTTAGGAATTAATTACCGACAACCCTCGCCCTAGCGGATCAGCAGGACAATTCCCCCGGCGATTGCTCCCACCAATGCACCCGCGACCACGTCCGACAGGTAGTGCACACCCATCGCCACGCGTGCCAGGCTTACCAACGGCATCCAGACGCACAGGATGATTGCCAGCCATCCCGGCCCGAGGCCGATCGCCAGCACAGCGATGAGAGTCGCCCGGGCGGCGTGCCCGGAAGGGAAAGAATGTGGGTCGGTGGTGCGATATATTGCCCCCCATTTACCCTCCGGTCGTCGACGGCGGATGCTAAACTTGATTGCCAGCACTAAGCCCGCCAGGGCAATGATGGAGAGTAGAACCGTCAGTGCCCATGGACGCCAGAAGGTGTTGCCACGCCACCATAGCAAGGCCAATCCTGCCCACCAGAACCACGAATCACCCGAATGCGCCAAGACAGCCGCAACGGTTCGTAATAGACCCGGACGCTCGGCCACCCGCATCTGGGCGGACAGACGAGCGTCCAGTTCAAGCAGTCGAGTCCAACTCACTTTTCAACCGTCTGCTTCGGGGTGCTTTCTTCTTTCAGAGATTCTGCAGCTTTGGCGGCACGCGCGGCTTTCTTTTGCTGTTTCTTTAGATCCTCGCGCATGATCTCGAGTTGGAAGAGTTTGTCAACATCCATACCGACCTCGGCATACGGGCAGACGATGGCTTTGCCGGTGATGTTCAACCGCTTCATGATGTTCGTTTCCGCCTTCTCGAGTGTCAATTGACCGGTCAGGAGCAGAAAAGCCGTATTCCAACCGACCAGCGCGGCCTGCTTTAATGGGCTCTTGCGGGCATCCGTGATTTTTCTCCAGATTTCCGTATCGTCGCTCAACAGCAGACTGAGCCGTCCCACATTCATATCCCCGCCGCACACTTGCATGTCTTTGAGGTGAGTCCAGGTCCGTTTGCACCCCGGATAGCGCTTTTCCATGACCTCGCGCTGGATGATATGGTAGTACACATCCAAGTCGGTCTGCATGTCGGTATTTACCACCCAATCCACCATCTCGCCGGTGATGCCCGGGATGTCCGAGCTGACCAGCAACGCATGTTCGGCTTCCGGGGTCACTTCCTTCACTTTCCTGGCCCCGGCTTGCAGGTTCTCCACCATCTTGCCCTGGTTGGGGACATAGTACAATTTCTTCCCGCATTGCAGACCAATCTTCTCGGACAAACCCACAATAATGACTTTATCAACGGTCTTGGCGGCGGTCAGGGCATCCAGTACCCATTGGATCATGGGTTTGCTGGCCACATCGACGAGCGCCTTGGACTGTCCAAGTGTAGCGGGATAGAGTGGTTCTTCCGGGAGCGGTATTCCACCCGCAGTCACGATTGCATCCATATAAAGACTCCTATTAATTCAATTCCTGCAAACTTGGTTCAAAGCCGAGTTTCGTCAGCATTTCCTCGTACTCGTCGCGTGTCAGGGCGCGTTTCTTGCCTGAAAGGGCGATCAAGGCCGACTCCATCATGTTCGTTCCAAACGAACGGCCATCCAGTATCGGTGTAGTGGTAACCAGATATTTCACTCCGCACTTCTTGAAGAGTTCCACGTCCTGCGGGGTGGTAGTGTTCGTGACCACTACCTTGCCTTGCATGTCGTCCGGCATGTAGCGCTTGATGTAGAGACAGTCGCCTGCAATGACCGTGGCCCACTTGAACCACTTCGGGTATTTGGGTTTGCGTTCTTCCTGCTTTTCGCCGGTCGGGTAGACCCATTTAAAGGGCAGGCGTCCAGCCAGGGGCATGAGAATCCTCGCCAGTGATTTAATTTGTTTTTCCGTGTGAATAGGGATATTCATGCCCAGGGAGAACATAAAATCCCCGAAAGTGCATTCATAACCCGCTTCGACAAACCCGTGCGCCAGCCCCCACCGATCTACCCCCGTCATGACAAAGGCTTTCTTTCCGCCCGCCTTCTGGATGTAATCGCCCAGTTTGGCTTCCACAAACGGCGCGGCTTTTCTTTCCAGGGTATTTTTCAGGCCGGTACCGTCCACTACAGGCGTTTCTTTGATGAAGCGTACCATCTTCTCGACCGAATAGAGGCGGTACCATTTATCGTCCACCAGCATGCCCATGTCTGCGCCGCCCACGCCGAAGGCGTCCACCTTGCCATCCAGTTCCTTGTATTTGAGTGCGGCGGCTTCCATGTCACCGTCGGTGCCGATGCGTTCAATGCTGATGTCCTCGCCCAGTAAATTGACGGTGACCGCCTTATCGCGCTTGGACGAGCCAATGCTGATACTGACTGCACGTTTCATTAGGGCATTCTCCTGATCGAATTTTCTGAAGGGAGAGTATACACCCAACTATATAGAATGCGTAAAGATATTGTGTATAAAAGCAGGGTGTAGAATGCGAAAAAACAAGGATTTTCCTTGTTTTTTCAATCTTCCCTTACAACTCGCCAGCCATGCCTTCGAACTGTTCTAGCGCAGCCTTCAAATCCTCGATGATCTCCGCTGCAAGGGTATCTGGCTCGGGCAAATTGGCCGAATCTTCCAGCGATTCGTCCCGCAGCCAGAAAATATCCAGGTTGACCTTATCCCGAGACATTAATTCATCTATGGAGAAAGCGCGCCAGCGCCCGCCTGCACCCGTTAGGGCGCCGGGATTTTTGGCGGACCAGGTTGGCGTCCGGTCATGCCGATTTTCGGGGTGGTAGCAGGCCACGAAGTCGTCCAGGTCTTCCTGCTCCGGCGGCCGTAGCAGACAGTGGCTGCCAGCCAGAGAAACCCGCCGATAAGACACAGCAATTGGTGGATCACCGCCCATTGAGTCCAACCCTCCAGGTACTTATGGCCGAAATCGGCGCCCGTGAAGAGGCTGCGGACGGCGTATGGGATATAACCGAGCAGGACCAGCAGGTCAAGGCCGGTCATGAGCAGTAGGAGCACCCCAGTGAGCACTGCTCCGGCAGTGATGAAGAGAGGCCGGAGCGCCCTGCCTCGCAGCCCGCGCAGCATCGCCGCTCCCAGCGCCGCCGCAGGGATCCCTGCCATCAGCACGACGATCCAGGCCACGCCCGGTCCGAACCGTCCAAGCAGCGGCCCCATGCCGCCGGACATGGCTTCGGGGGTATACGGGAACCCTCGCCCGCTCACCGCCCAGGTGACCCCCAGTGCGGCGTAGATCAGCGACCATACCACTGCCGCGTAGGGCGCCCAGCGCGGCCAATCGCGGACCCAACCACCAACCGTTCCTATCGTTAGACTTTTCCTCATCATCCACCTCCTCTCAATAACTCATCTGAATATCCTTTCGCAAATCCACCGCGGTAGTCTGGTCAGCGTGTAACTTGGGTTCGCTTACGATACGATACCCATTCCTTTGCCAGAATCGTATTGCCTGGGGATTATTCACCTGAACACCCGAAAGAATAACGGTCACTAGCGCATTTTTTCGGATCTCATCTTCAAACGCCTCCACGACTGCTTTGCCTATTCCCTGCTTACGATAAGGAGCCGCTATCATCAGGAGTTCAAGAAAGGCAGTGTGAACATCTCCCTTATAGCTGCTGAGAACGTAATCAATTATACCGATCATTTTCCTATCGGTGGTGTAAATGCCACAGAAAACGCCACCTTCTGCTTTTGAGATCTCGATATCCTTCAATACCATCTCCATGGAGGCGGTCGGAACTGGCCCCAATGCCAGGAAGTCCTCACACTGTCGGTATACAGCGAGCACCGCATCCAGTTCATCCTGTGCGATGGGATGTATTTCAAGGGAGTAATCTGGAATCTTAGTTTTCATGGGCTGCTCCTTATACCAGCTTACGTTGATTACTTAAATCCAATATTATGTGCACGTAAATAATTTGTTCCAATGCCTAAATCGCAATCTCTACAAACTATTTATCCGCCTGGTAATTCGCAACGGCTTGACCACACTGAGCACAAGTTTCATCCCACCAGGAATGAGGAGCGCCACAATTTGAGCACTGCCACCTGGCTTCTTGTATTTCCAACCATTTCACCAAACCATCGCGTTGAATTGATTCCAGATTCTTCAACACGCCCTGATGATAGGGCCACTTTTCATCTGTAGTAAATTTCTGCATTTGTTCGCAAATTTCTAAATCAGGGCATTCATAACAAAATTCATACCCCTTTTGACGAGCACAAGCCTTGATGCCACAGGTTGAGCAATGTCTTTGTGCGATTTGTTCACTTTTACAGCCATGGCATGGGTTGGTTTCCTTCCCCGCCTTTGTCCTTAGCATTACCGGGCAAGCGCCACAATACAGACCACAATATCCATCCAGTTTGAATTTCATAAATTAATTCTCCCAAACCCGTACTCGTTACATCAGGCCGTTGGAGTACTCATTTTCCCTTTGGCCTGTTTTCTCCATTTCTCTTTCTTTCACCCGATAACGACTCCAGGTTCTTCTTCAAATAATACTTGGTGTATCCACCTGGTAAACCTGGCAACTCTCCGAATACTTGATATCCATGCTTTTCGTAAAATTCCAAAGCCTGGAAAGTATGCGTCTCCAGGTGTGAATGCCGGCAGCCTCGCTGTAGCGCTTCTTCTTCAGCAGCCTGGAGTAACAGACCGCCAATTCCTCTCTGCCGAAGGGTTTCGTCCACCCATAAAATCTCTATATGCAGCCAGCCCCAATACGTCACTCCCACCAGACCTGCGATGATAGTGTCATTCTGATCGTGAGCCAACAGAGTTAAAGCCTGGTGATTATCTGGCGGGGCAAAGCGCAAGTTGTATTGGTTCAGTTTTTCCTGGATGAATTCAGAGTCTTTAGAATCAAGGGTTTTTTGAATTGTGATGGGATCCGGTTTGCCCATTGTTCACCTCATTTCGTGGATTAGTTATTTCTCCTGGAGAAATGCAACCATCCGCTGACTGATGCGCGGGAGGTCTGGATCGACCCAGGAGAAGTGCCCCATGATACCGGCTTCGCACAGCTCTGCCTGCGGGATGTGCTTGAGCGACCATTCGGCATGGGCGAAGGGCACCGAATTATCCTCCCGGCTGTGGATCACCAGGGTGGGCTGCTGGATTCGCTCAAGCAGATCTGCTCCGACGGTATGAGCGGCGTCGGCCAGAGCCCCCGTCCGGGAGGAGCGGCCCTGGTAGAAACGGGCGATCTTTTGGATGCCGTCAGGTGATAGTTTGCTCAGGCCGTCATCCGGATCGTGGGTGGAAAAGATCGCCAGGGTCTGGCGGGCCATGGCGCGCGGGGAAAGACGGCTCATCAGGCCCAACATTCCCCAGGTCAGATTATGCATCGGGCCATAGAAGGCTTCCTGGTTTTTGTAGCCGGGTTCATTGGGACGGTTCTCAGGGTACGTGATGGCCTCTTCCAAGACGAGGCGCGTAACGCGCCCCGGGTAACCGGCTGCCAGGGCAACGCCGGTTGGTCCGCCGCCGGAAATGGCCAGCACCGAGCAGGTCGGGACCTCGAGGCTGTCCAGCAGGGCGATCAATGCCTGTGCAGCTTCCCCCGCACTGCGGCCCACCGTTAGCGGGGTGCGACCGTAGCCCGGGCGGGATGGTATCAGCACGCTGAAGCCAGCTGGAACCAACGGCGCCGCCTTCTCGGTGGAGAAACAGTTGCTGGATGTGCCATGGCAGAACAGCACCACCGGGCCGCTACCCTGCAGGGTGTATTCGATGGGTCCATGGGATGTAGAAATAAGACTGCTTTTCATTGCTTCCTCCTTATATGATAGGTTGGATCGATTTGTCCAACTTTCAGACTTGAAAGCCGCCATACATGAGCTTGCAGGCAGTGAGACGGATGGATGGCTGTTTTGACCATCTGATCTCATCCCCAAGCCAGTTTTACCTGCCGTATCGCTTCACGGAACATATACGCATCCGGCTTCCCTTCGCCTTCGGTTAATGTGATGCCCTGTGCATTCATGCCATACCGTTGAAATACCTGGTACATCGGTGTATCTGCCCCGCGCTGCCTTTCGCGTTCTCTCACCCAGAGATTGTCAATATATGCCACTTTCGTTTGAGGCAGTTGATGTTCCCGCTGCAAATAGAGCGTTTCCAGCGGCCAGGGATCAAATACCACCGCCAGCGCAAAGGGATGCTCGCGGCGGATCATCACAGCCGCCAGCGCAACACAGGAACCGTGCTGGTGACCGCAGAGCACCACCCGCGCGGCAGGAATTCGAAAGCGGGCCATGACCTGATCCACAAAAGCGTTGACGTACCCACCGCAGGTCACCAAAACCGCTCCCATCGCTTCAGTTGCAGTGACAAAAGCTTCCCGCGTAAAGGTTTGCATGGGGAAAACAAACCAGTAGCGCTGCGGGCTGGCGCCATAACTGACCGTTTTTTCCATCACCGGATCATCTGCCTGGCCTTCGATATATCCGTCCCCCGCCCAGATATAGGTATTGGGCAACCCTGCGCATATTTCATCTGCAAAAGGGGCGATTTCGTCTCCGTTCGAACGGCGAGTGTGGAAATACAAGAAAGCGGAATTGACATCATCTGGAATTATTTCGATCATTTTTATTTATCTCCTGCGCGCCAGGATGCCTCCATAAATCATATGATGAGAATAATCTGTTCATTTTGCTGCAACTCGCTCCTCTACAACTTCATAATGCTGCGAACGTTCATCGAAATGCGATAATACTGCTCTCGCCTTGTCTGGAACAACGGCCGCTTCGTAATCTTCGCCTGCAAACTCGCGGACTGCCTCCAGCGAATCAAACAACATGATGGTGACGAATTCAACTTCTTGACCAACATCACGGCGGAGCAATTGAATGCTTTTAAAGCCGTGAATGTGCCGGTTTTGAATTCCGACGAAGATTTCTTCCCTAAGCAGAGCCTCGTACTTGTCTGCGTTGACGGGAGTTGTCCATCCGTGCCATATGCGGCTGATCATCTTTCACCTCTCTCCTTACAGAATAGTTTTTTGCCTTCGCAACAGTCTGGCACCAGCAAGGAATTTAACCAAGCAAGGGTCCTTATCGGTGGCAGCAGACGGTCAGGTATTCATAATTAATCAGATTGTTAGCCTGTCGATCTTTCGAAAATAAATAGCGGTCAGAATAGACAATGCCATTAAGATCGGGCCCCAGGCGATAAATCCACCCGCAGTAACCGGTGTTTCGGTTGCATACCCAATAATACTCATAAACGAAAACAGGGCATAAGCGATGAAGAGCCAGCGGATTGACAAATTTAATCGCGAAATTGAGAATAGGGGCGCAACCGAGAGGGCCGCCAAGGAAGAAAAGAAGCCCCAACCGAGCATTTCGAGTGCAAACAGGATCGAGCCGGTTGCGTACGGGAGGAAGCGCGTCAAATCTTGACTTGCAATGCCAGGAGGACTTTGCCGAATTACGGTAAGCTGAACAAAGCGATTGATACTGACAGTTGCAGCAAATAATGTAATGAAGCTGATCCCAAGCGATCCGAGAACCTTGTTATTCTCATCATTTACAAAACGGATGGCGGTAAACAGGATCAAGAGACTTGGCACCGTGAGAAAAGTAATGATGCCTCCCATCAATTGCACAATTGGAGCAGGCGGGAATGTGAATCCTTCCATTGAAAAGGATATTACTAAAGTAAGAAGGTATACCCCACCAAGCATCGCAATACATACCGATGACCAAAATCCTATGCGGGCCGCGCTATTTTTCTTCATAC
>JBEKVG010000094.1:0-8094 GCA_049514195.1 Anaerolineales bacterium
TCAGATAGCCCAGCACTTGCTCCGGACCATGGGTCTGGCTGGTTTGAAGAGTTTTCCAAACCTGGCGGGCATCCTCCGACAGGCGGTGCGAGCGCAACTGGACATTGGCCGATTCGTGGTACCTGTCGCGTACTCCAGCCTGGACGTATTCTACGAAGTGCCGGGTGACGTAGAGCGGTAAGGGATCATACAGTTCCGGCCCCAGCCAGGGGTGGACACGCAGTTCCTTGGGCTTGTCGTAAAGACTGCGCGGGTTATGGATGATATCCAGGTGGATTTCAGGTGTCAGCGGGATAATCTCGCGGTGGACTGGCGGTTCCCCGGCGTGGACGTAGACGATATCAATGTCAGTGGTATCCCCCAGGAACGGGTTGTCGGTGCGCAGGGAGCCAGTCAGGTAGGCCGCCACCAACCCGGGGTCCGAGAGGGCGCTCTTCTCGGCTGTTTCTTTGGCAACGCGAATAAGACTTTCACGAGTAACGTACATATATGGCTCACTTATCCAATGGGAGTTCCGCCTGGTAAGGTGACAGGTTGAGGGCCTCACGGATGCGGTTCTCAATCAACTTAAGGTGCTCTGGGAAATGGACGAAATCGAGCGGGTTGGTGTCAATGGTCAACACGGGCGTGTCATCATATGGCCTGGAAAAGAATTCTTCGTAAGCCCGGTTGAGTTCCTCAAGATAGCTTCGTTCTATGTTACGCTCGTAGGAACGGTCGCGCAAGGCGATGCGCTGCATCAGCACGTCGGTATCGGCGCACAAGTGGACCAGCAGGTCTGGCAGGACGATTTTTTCGGCCAATGCCTCGTGGACACGCTTATACATATCGAGTTCGTCGCCTTTCAGGTTGATGCGAGCGAACAGGCTGTCTTTGGCAAAGGTATAGTCGGAAAGCAGAGACTTCCCGGATTCCAGGATGGCCTTTACGCCAAGCCGCTGCTGATGGTAACGGCTGAGCAGAAAAAATATCTGCGTCTGGAAGGCATAGCGTTCGCGGTCACTGTAGAAATCGGAGAGGAACGGATTTTCCTCGAAGACCTCAAGGAGAAGTTCCGATCCGAATGCCGGCTGGAGCAGCCGCGCCAGGGTGGTCTTGCCAACGCCGATGACACCTTCAATCGCAATGTACATTTGCAACTCTCTTAATAAGGCAAGGATACCATAATTTTGAAGGAGGATGGATGGCGAGAAAAGCAGGAAGAATGGCAATCGAAGTCGGGCTGTGCGTATGTTGCGCAGTTTACCAGGTAACGATAAGATAGAGAGGAAAGGAAACCCACCCATGCACACCAAATTCCCTGTTACCGTCCATCTGTTCTTCCTGCGCGGAAATAAGATCCTACTCATCCGCCGTTTCCAAACCGGCTACATGGACGGGTATTACAGCGTCCCGGCCGGGCACCTAGACGGGAATGAGCCGGTCCGTCTGGCAGGGGTGCGCGAGGCGCAGGAAGAGGTTGGGGTTCGGATCGACCCAGCCGATATGCGCTTTGCCGGGGTATTCCACCGTTTCGAAGGCGACGAGCGGGTGGACTTTTTCGTTCATGTGCAGAGCTGGGATGGAGAACCGGTCAACGCTGAGCCGGAGAAATGCGATGAAATCCTTTGGACGGATGTCAACAACCTGCCGGAGAATACCATCCCTTACATCCGGCGGGCAATCGAGAATTTCCGGGCAGGTGTGCCTTTCGAGGAGTTTGGCTGGGGGAAAAGTTAGGAGTTGATCATGGTTGAGGGGTTGGAGCGGGATAAATGTAGAGCACTGCATCCAGGTTAGCATCCCAAGAACCGGCGTGGGTGCGGTCGGCCATCTCAGCCACGGCGGCCAGCGGGACGAGGCGGTCGGCCTGCCCCTGATTCGGATAGGCATAATCCCCGATCTTTGTCCAATCGCTGGGTTGCGTGTCCGCCGGATTATCCGGGAAATCCAGCATTGAAACCGGAGTGGGGGTTATGCCAGCATTCTCTTGAGAGCCCGTCCCTGCAATCTGGAACATGGACTCCGCATAAGAGAGGTCGGGGTTAAGACGCACCCACAGCCTGGCTTCGAAGCGAAATCCCTGGTAGAGCTGGTGGATATGCGGCTTATCCTGCGCCACCTGGGCATGCTCATTTTGGGCAAACACCAGCATCACCTTCATGTCCTTGATGATGTCATCAGCCTGCATGGTTTCAAAAAGACCCGGGGTCTGGCGGATTTTCCAGGCCTGTGCAGCTTCCTGGAGTGTAGCCAGGTCAGCCGGCCAGGCAGCCAGAGACAGCGCGCCATTGGACAGCAGGGCCGCCTCCAGGGCGGTGGAATAATAGCGTTTCCCGAACATAACCGGAATTTGCCCGTCGAAGACGAAGTCTCCTGAACCGAGGCTGCCGTTGCCATCCAGGTCCAGATAGGGAATTCCAACAGCCTTGGAGGTACTGCTGATATAGCTCGGGTCCCAACGTACGTTGGAGTAGTTGAGTGTCAAAGCCGTTGTACTGTAACTGGCTGGATATTTATAAAAAGGATTATAGACTGGCTGGCCGGAATCGTTGTAGTGGCCGATCTCCATGCAGGAAATGCTATCCACGGTGGGAACTTCGCGCCCGATGAAATACCCCAAGCCCTGCATCTGGGCGCCATAGAGTGCGAACGCCCGGATGGCGTCGATACCGGCATCCGAGAAGGCATACACGCCCACTTCTCCAACGAGCGGTGCAACGGATGTCAAGGAGACAATGTAACGACCGCTCTTATCGGCCATGCGGTTGGCAGCAAAACGGATCACATCTCGTAGAACCTTGACGGACTGGTCACCGCCGTAATCGAATTCGCCGCTGCTCTTGGCCTTGGTTTTGGAGTCGCTTTTTCCAGGCCACAGATAGCTTACTTGGATCAGCCCGAGCGAAGGGAGATCAGGATCGGTCATAAAGCCGTTGGTTTCGGTAAAGATGGGTGAGGCGACCACCACTACTCCTGCGCCTTCTGTGTAGCGGGGTGTCTGCGGCGAGGCGACCATAATAGCAATATCCAGACCTTCTGAAAGAATGGTCGTGGTTCTGACCCGCCCCGTGAATGGTGCCTCAGTGCGAGTTGGAGTGGATTGGCCTTTGGAGGGGGATTCACAGGAGGCCAGGAGAATAAGACCGGCCAGGGTCAATATCCAGAAACGTCTCATTTTGTCCTCTATTTGTCCTTTACAAGGCATTGTAGCATAGAAGAATCGGAGGTGACGGGTGAGAGAAGCCTGCCCGTCACCCCTCATATGCTTCCTCACTACAGCCATTCCCATAAACCCATAAAAACCTGACAGGTGTCATATGCAGGGCGGGCTATTTGCAGGTTGTCTTACATTATAAAACGCGGTAAGATAATAATGCCATGCTCCGAATTTTGAATATATTCATTCTGGCTGGCATTGATACGTCGGCGGAAGCCTGACAGGTGAGTCGTACCTGCCAGGCTTTTTATTTGCAATTCCAAATCTTTATAAGGAGAAAGAATGCAGACACCCTGGGAATATCGTTATGCAAATCGGACAAAGCGAATGGGCAGTTCCGTCATTCGCGAACTTCTCAAACTGACCGAGCAACCAGATATCATTTCCTTTGGAGGCGGCCTGCCGGCACCGGAAGTATTTCCGCTCAAGGAGTTTCAGGCTGCCTGTAATTATGTGCTGGAAAAGCAGGGGACCCAGGCCTTGCAGTACAGTACCACAGAGGGGTACCGGCCCCTGCGGGAAATGATCGCCCAACGCACCGCCCGATATGCCGTTTCGGTCACGCCGGAAAACATCCTGATCACCTCCGGTTCTCAGCAGGCGCTTGACTTCATCGGGCGGGTCTTCATCAACCAGGGTGATCATATCGTGGTCGAATCTCCTACCTACCTGGGCGCTTTGCAGGCCTGGAATGCCTACGGGGCACAATACATCTCCGTTCCGTCAGATGAGAACGGCATGGTCACGGATGAGCTGGAGAAGGCGCTGCGAATCGGACCCAAATTCATCTATGTATTACCGAACTTCCAGAACCCAAGCGGGACCACGCTCAGCCTGGAACGCCGCCAGCGGCTGGTCGAACTGGCAGACCAGTACGGTGTGCCGATCGTCGAGGACGATCCCTACGGGCAACTGCGCTTCGATGGCGAGCACCTGCCCTCGGTTGTCTCGCTCGACAGCGAACGCCGTGGGGATGACGGCTGTTACACCGGCAACGTCATTTACCTGAGCACCTTTTCCAAGTTGCTGGCACCCGGTATCCGCCTGGCGTGGGTGATCGCCCCGGAAGAGGTCATCCGCAAGCTGGTACAGGCCAAGCAGGCTGCTGACCTGAACACGGCTGCCCTAAACCAGATGGTCGCTTATGAGGTGAGCAGGGACGGTTTCCTGGATGAGCACGTTAAGCTGATCCGCACTATCTACAAGGAACGCCGGGATGTGATGTTGGAGATGATGGAAGAGATGTTCCCGCCTGGGGTGCACTGGACGCGTCCGCTGGGGGGCATGTTCCTGTGGGGCATCCTGCCGCAGGAGATGGATGCGGCCGAGGTTCTCAAGGTCGCGATCCAACGCAAGGTGGCCTTTGTGCCGGGTGAGTCGTTTCACCCGAATGGCGGAGGCAAGAATACCATGCGGCTCAATTTCTCCTATTGCAACCCTGAAACCATCCGGGAGGGGATTACCCGTATGGGGACGGTGTTGAAGGAAATGGTGGCAAAAAAAACCTAGCCTCCAATCTCGCTCATTACCCGGTCCATCGGGATCACACCTTCGGCGAGTCCATGTCCCCACGGTTTTTCCCAAAGCGCCTCTAGCACGATTTTCCTTAACTCCTCCAGGGAGGCGCCGCCGCGCAGTGGAGTGAGCAAGTTAATTTCGTGTTCACGCAACAGACAGGTGCGCAAAATGCCATCGGGGGTGAGACGCGCCCGTGCGCAACTTGCACAAAATGGCACAGTGACAGATGAAATGAATCCTATATTTCCTTGTGCACCGGAAACGTGGAACAGGCGAGCTTCTCCATCCAATTCACCGCCATTGACAATTTCCAGGGGACCCAAGGCTTGTTCAATATGTCCCCGGATTTCTGCCTCCGTAACGCGCTGGCCTATCTGCAAATCAGTCGCTCCGGCAAAAGGCATCATTTCGATAAAACGAACCTGCCAGGGGTGTTCCAGTGTCAGGCGCGCCAGGTCGAGTGTGTCTTCTTCATTGTAACCCCGCACCACCACTGCGTTCAGTTTGAGTGGGGCCAGCCCGGCCTGTTCGGCGGCCAGGATGCCTTTCCAGACATCCTCCAATCTGCCCCAGCGGGTTATGCGTTTGAACTTGGCCGGATCGAGCGTATCAAGGCTGATGTTGACGCGCTGCAACCCGGCGGCGGCCAGGGGACCGGCCAGCTTCGAGAGCAGGACACCATTGGTTGTCATCGAGAGGGAGCGGATTCCCGGCGTCGCGGCAAGGCCTCGTACGATAGCCAAGATATTCGCCCGCACGGTCGGTTCCCCGCCTGTCAGGCGGATTTTGTCAAAGCCCAGCCCTGCAAACAGGCGGGTAAGCAGCATGATTTCGTCATCCTGCATCATCTTGGCGTTTGGCCGAAAGGTCATGTCTTCCGGCATGCAATAAACGCAGCGCAGGTTGCAATGGTCGGTCAGGCTGATACGCAAGTAGTGGATATTTCGTCCAAAGCGATCTATAGCCATATTTCCTCACGTGTACCCACGAAGTGGGCATGTATACCCACGAAGTGGGCATGGGTACCAGTAAAGAGTGGGGCGATTATACCTTTTTCCAATTTCGGTAGCCGATTGACTACGAATATCAAGCGTGCTATTATAACCACATTTATTATCCGATTTATTGCTGAGGAGTTATACAAATGAGCGCTGACCTTATTTTTCGCATTATCGGCATGGTTATCTTTTCCATTGTGGGGGCTTATGTGGGCAATGGGTTGTCAAACTATAACCCAGGCCAGCATTTGCTTTACATGATCATCTCCACCCTGATAGGAGCGCTCTTAGGACTGGTGGTGACTCCATATTTGACCACGCGCCCCGTTCGAGCCCTGCGCGCCTGGCTGGCCCGTTTGTCTCCGGAGACGCTCTTCTCCGGGTTGATTGGGCTGGTTGCAGGCCTGTTGACCGGTGCCCTGCTGGCTTTTCCGCTCTCCTTGCTCCCGCCTCCATTCGGAAAAATCCTGCCTTTCCTGGGTGTGCTGCTATTTGGCTATTTTGGCGTAGCGATATTTGTCATGCGCCAAACCGATATTGCCAATATTCTGGGCAACCTCTCCTCCCGGCATGAGGATGGCACTCCGGCGCGTTGGGGGCAGACGAACCGCACCATCCTGCTGGATACCAGTGTCATTATTGACGGGCGCGTGGCTGACATCGCCAAGACTGGCTTCCTGTCCGGGACGCTGCTCATCCCGCGTTTTGTTCTGAATGAGTTGCAATACATTGCTGATTCTCCGGATGGCCTGCGCCGGGCCCGCGGCCGGCGCGGCATGGAAGTGCTCTCGGAATTGCAGAAAGCCTCTTCGGTGCTCGTGCGCATCAGTGATATTGATGTGGACGGTGTGCGCGAAGTGGACGATAAACTTGTCATCCTGGCGCGCCAGATGAAATGTCCCATCCTGACAAATGACTATAATTTAAACCGCATTGCTGAGTTGCAGGGTGTGTTCATCCTCAATATCAACGAACTTGCCAATGCCATCAAGTCGGTTGTCCTGCCCGGTGAACTCATGGAAGTGAATGTGATCCAGGAAGGTAAGGAAGTCAACCAGGGCGTTGGCTACATGGATGACGGTACCATGGTGGTGGTGGAAAATGGCAACAAGTACCTGAACCAGCAGATCCATGTCACTGTAACCAAGGTCCTGCAAACGGCTGCCGGCAGGATGATCTTTGCCCGCCCAGAAGGAAAAGAATAGGTTTTGAAAACGGATTCCATGAAAACCATACCTGTTCTTGCGATTTTCCTTTTTTTAGCCGGTGTGGGGATGCTCTGGTCGCAGATGCCGGTTGAGGCTTCTCCGGCTCAGCAGCAGGTGGCATATCCGTCACCAACCCCCGGCCCGGACGGCCGTATCATTTATATTGTCAAAAAAGGCGATACCTGTATAGAAATTTCTCTATTGTACGGTGTATCGTTGGAATACATCCGGACGACCAACCTGCTGGATGAGAACTGCACCCTGCGGGAAGGACAGAAACTGATGATCGGCGTGGGCGGCCCCTCAATCGCTTCTCCGACCCCCAACCCGGCTGCGACGGCGACGGAGGTGACTCTCACAGCCACACCCGGAGCGGGCGGCACCGCCCAGGTTTGCGTGCTCGTGTACGATGATGCCAACGGTGACGCTCTGCGCCAGGCCACCGAAGGCGCGATAGCCGGGGCGGCCATCAGCCTGACCAGTGCAGACGGGACATATTCCCAGACTCTGACAAGCGTGATCAACCCGGATGCGACTGCCTACCAGGGGATGTGCTTTGCAAATGTCTCCCCCGGGCAATACAGTGTCAGTGCAGGGGTCCCGGAGGATTACAATCCAACGATGAATTTGACCACCAGCGTGAATGTCATCCCCGGCGAGGTGGCCTCGGTTGACTTCGGCGCGCAACCTAAGACAGTGCCCGCAGTGGCAGTGGCCACACCTGCCAAGAGTACTTCGCCGCTGCTGGGCATTGCCGGGGCGGCATTTTTGCTTATCGGGATCGGGCTGGGGGCATATGCCTGGAATGTACTCAGGAAGAAGTAGCGGACATGCCGATTAGCCGCTCGAAAGCTACCTCCCGCAAGAAAGCTAAGCCTGCCTCTGGCCGCAGTGCTCCCAGCCGCAGCTCGCAGCCGGCCCACGCTTCCTCCAAGCGGTCCATTTCCCGACAAAGCCGGCAGCCGTCTCCATCCCTCCTGGGAAGCATCTCGCCCGAGCACAAGATGGATATCCTCGGCGTGGTGATGGCGCTGGTGGGGTTGTTGACCATGCTCAGCCTTTTTTCGGCTAACAAAGCTGGGCTGACCGGTGACTGGATCAGCGCACTAAAGTCCGTTTTCGGCTGGGGTGTCTACATCCTGCCGGTCGGGCTGATCGTGCTGGGCGCCTG
>JBEKVG010000095.1:0-8048 GCA_049514195.1 Anaerolineales bacterium
CAGAGCTCGGCGTCGAGCCTCATCGGGATCCAGCCTTCGGCAGGTGCCGTCATAGCGTGGGTTCTGATGGTTCTTTATCTGTTCCTGGCGAACTTTGTTGAGCCTTTCCGGGGTGCAGAAACACGGGAAGGCATGCCCCAATTCGACCAGCTTCCAGGCATATTCCTTGTAGATCTCCCGTCGTTCTGTCTGGCGGTAAGGGCCATAGGGACCGCCGATATCCGGGCCTTCATCGTAATCCATCCCCAGCCAGTGCAAGCCGCTTATCAATTCCTGTTCGGCGCCAGGGGTATAGCGTTTTCGGTCGGTATCCTCAATGCGCAGGACAAAGGTCCCGCCGGTGTGGCGCGCCAGCAGGAAAGGATAAAGTGCAGAACGGGCATTGCCGATGTGCATGCGTCCGGTCGGGGAAGGAGCAAAGCGTGTGCGAACAGGTTTCAGGTTCAAATGGACAATCCTTGGAGATTTATCAATAGTCGATTGGTTTGTGTCGTAAAACCACACTTTCAACCAGTCCTATACCCAGCATCAGGGAAATCAGCCCACTGCCTCCATAACTGATAAAGGGGAGCGGAATGCCAGTCACCGGGATCAGGTTCAGATTGACGCCAATGTTCACCACTGCCTGGAAGAAGATCAGAATGGCCACGCCATATGCAATCATGGATCCGAATGGATCACGCGCCAACCGCGCCGCCCGCAGGCAGCGATAGACAATGAAACCAATGAGAATGAGCACGAGAACCGCACCAATAAGTCCCAACTCTTCACCGATCACCGAGAAAATAAAATCATTGTGGCGTACCTTCATGAAACGCAACTGGGTCTGCGTGCCATGTCCATAGCCCTTGCCCACCCAGCCGCCTGAACCAAGAGCAGCCAGAGCCTGCTGGACATTATACGTCGCGCCATAACTGGCACTTGCGGGTGGGAAAATAAAAGTTGTTATGCGCAAGCGCTGGTAAGGTTGAAGGAAGAAAGAATAGGTTACAACTGCCAATACAGCAATGACCAGAACCAGGATACCCAATTGCTTGAGGTCTAATCCGCCTATCCAGGTCATGGCTGCCCATAAAAACATGACAACTATGACATTGCTCAGATTCGGTTGGATAAAAATCAGTCCGGCAATGCCAAGTGCGATGACCAAGCTTTTCAGCAACCAACCCCAGTTTCGCTTCGCATCGATGTTTTTGTCAATAAAATCCGCCAGGGCCAGGATGAAGACAATTTTCGCCAGCTCGGTTGGTTGGATGGATACGAGTCCGGTCTCAAGCCAACGCGTGGCGCCAAAGCGAGTGCCACCAATGATAAAAAGCAGGAGCAGAAAAATTACAATCACCGCATACATCCACACGATGGCCCCGGACCAGAAGCGGTAATCAATCGCGGCAGCCAGGATAATTACCACAAAACCAATTCCACCAAATATTATCTGCCGAGGTACCATGGTCGCCAAGTTCTCGTTACCGGCAATCGCGGAACGGATCATGGTTACTCCAAAAATCAGGGCTATGACGACCGCCCCCAGCAGCCAGAAGTCGAAATTTCGCCAGAAGTTACTACGGAACATGGTGGAGAGATGTCTTGCTGGTACCCCGGCCTAATGTGTCCGCCTGCGTGTTGCATTCTTCAGAGGGATGTCGGCTATCAGGCGCTGTTCCCTTCCATCCTGAGCCACATTGATGTTCACCGCCTTGGGATCAATATCGATATGGCGGCTGATGGTTTCGATCAGATCATCCTTGAGCGCTTCCAGTTCAGCGGGTGTCAGGTCTGTACGATCATGGATCAAGACCAGTTGCAAACGTTCTTTGGCACTGTTGGCGCTTTTCTTGCGATGAAAAAGGAAAGCCATCATTACTTCCTCCCCAAGAGACGTTGAAATACGTTCGGCGTGTTGAAGTCAAGGAAGGGAACCTTTTCTCCCATCAACCGCCGCGCTATGTTCTGGAATGCTTGCCCGGCCTTATTTTTCCCATCCAACGCCGACGGAAGTCCCTTGTTTGATGCCACAATGATATTTTCATCCTCGGGCACAATCCCGATCAAGTCTATCGCCAACAGGTCAAGTACATCCTCTACGGAAAGCATGTCACCGCGTCTCACCATCGCCTGGTTTAGCCGGTTGATGACCAGAGCTGCCGGACCTTTCCCATCCGCCTCCAACAAACCAATTACCCGGTCTGCATCACGCACTGCTGAAATCTCAGGGTTTGTCATCACCAGCACCCGGTCGGCGGCGGCAATGGCATTCTTGAAGCCCCGCTCGATGCCAGCTGGAGAATCAATCAATATCCAATCCACTTCTGGGCGTAGCTCATCACAAAGACGCACCATATCGCTCGGTGAGACTGCCATTTTATCGCGTGTCTGTGCAGCCGGGATCAGATAGAGTTCGGACAGCCGTTTATCACGGATCATCGCCTGGCGCAAACGACAGCGGCCTTCGATCGCATCCACCAGATCGTAAACTATGCGATTTTCCAATCCCATGACCACATCCAAATTACGCAAGCCGATGTCGGCATCGATGCAGGTCACTTTCTGACCGCGCATGGCCAGGGCAACAGCAATATTGGCAACCGAGGTGGTTTTACCAACCCCGCCCTTCCCTGAAGCAATCGTGATTACTTTGGCTGGCATGTCACCGTCCTCCCATCGTGTGCCAGGGTTCGGCTACCAGGTTTCCATCCTGCAGCCGTGCCACTTCTGGCTGGCTTTTCCCTTGTTTTTTTGGCGAAACGGCAATCTCGCCGGCAATCCGCAGTTGGGTGGGAACCAGCTCCAGCGCACATACAACTGCGCTTTCATCCCCTTGTGCCCCGGCATGCACCACCCCGCGTAACCGCCCCCAAACGATAATACTGCCACCGGCCACTATTTCCGCACCGGAATTGACATCTCCCATTACCACCACATTTCCATTATATTCAATCCGTCCACCAGAACGCAGTGGTCCTTTGACCCATTTCGCCGCGTCCTCTGGAATTGACTGCGCTACTTCCGACGCCTCAGCCAGACGCGGCTTTGAAATGCGAGTTGCCAGGCCCAGGTTCTGAGCTGTCCTTTCGGTGAGTGGCGATTCGCTTAAGACTCCCCAAAGATAAACACCATGTTCCGAGAGTTGGTCACGTAAATCGGACAATTCTGCTACGCGCAACTCCTGCGAACCAACTTCCAGAACCACCCGACCTCCGTGGAAGAAAGCCGAACGGCTCTCAATATTATCAATGAAAGCCTTAACCAGATCCGGCCAAGCTGCGCCTGAAAGGGTGATGAGTAAACCGTCCCGGATGCCTTTTATTTGAATAAGGGGGAGTGTCTCGTCCATATTGAGAAGGAATTATACTTCTTTTTCAGAATCCCCCCGGCGAAACTCACGCTTTGCCCGTCTGACTAGTAATGGCTTCATTACTAAGCTCGAGAATGAAAACATGGTATCATCAAGACGGAGGCGTTATGACCCGGATCCAGGAATTCGCCGCTCAAATCACCAATAATGTGGAACGCGTGATCATAGGAAAAGCTGAGGCCATCGAACTTCTGATGGTTGCATTGTTATGTGAGGGGCATATTTTGATTGAGGATGTACCGGGTGTCGGAAAAACCATGCTGGCACGTGCCGTCGCCATCAGCCTGGGTGGACAATTCAAGCGCCTGCAATGCACTCCCGATCTCCTTCCCAATGATGTAACTGGTGTTTCTGTCTTTAACCAACAAAGTGGGCAATTCGAGTTCCGGGCTGGCCCGGTCTTCGTCAATATCCTGCTCGCTGATGAAATCAACCGCGCCACCCCTCGTACACAATCGGCTCTCTTGGAAGCCATGCAGGAACAGCAGGTCACTGTGGACGGTATCACCCATGCACTACCGCGCCCTTTCCTGGTATTGGCGACCCAGAACCCGATTGAGTATGAGGGCACCTTCCCTCTGCCTGAAGCCCAGCTTGATCGTTTCCTAATGCGCCTGTCGATCGGTTACCCGGCCTTGGCTGACGAGAAAACCCTGCTCACCCACCTCCAACGGGAACATCCCATCAACACGATCCATGCAGTGGCGGATGGAACCATGTTGCCGGAATTCCAGAAAGAAGTCTGGGAAGTGCACGTGGACGACACACTCCAGGACTACATTTTACGCCTGGTCTCGGCTACCCGCAGCTACCCAGACTTGGCACTGGGTGCCAGCCCGCGCGCCAGCCTGGCCCTGTTCAAGACCTCCCAGGCCCTGGCAGCTCTGCGCGGGCGCGACCACGTCATCCCGGATGACATCAAGTATCTAGTGCCAGTTACCATGACGCACCGTCTGATCGTCACATCCGAGGCCGAATTGCGTGGCCACAGCGCGGCCGCGATCATCAAAGACCTGCTCATCAATACACCCTTGGACCTCGGTTCCCTAAAGAGGTAGTGACCTTGCTTACCGAAGCCGTTCTTTTACTGGCTGTATTGCTACTAATTGCAGCGCTGGTAAAAGGTGGGTTCGCCCTTACGATCATCTACCTATTCCTGGGGATTTTCATCGTCAGCCTGTCTTGGACACGCCAATCTGCAAAGAACATTTCCTGCGAGAGAAAATTCGAAAAACGTGCTTTTTGGGGGGAAGAAGTCACAGTCCATTTGAAGATCCGGAACAAGGGCTGGCTGCCCATCCCCTGGTTGTTTGTTTATGAAAGCCTGCCGGTTGAGCTTGCCGCTGGGACTTCCATCAAGCGCGTTCTCAGTCTAGGACCGCATGGCCGTACAGAAGTGATGTACAAGTTGGGGGCTCACAAACGCGGCTATTACCCGGTCGGTCCATTCACTACCAAACTGGGAGACACCCTCGGCCTGGCAGATATACAGGAATTGGAGCAGGAGTCCGATTTCATCACGGTTTTCCCGCATATCATACCCCTTACCAATACAAAGCTGCCATCCCGTTCGCCATTGGGAACACTGCGTCACCATCTGCCGATATTCGAAGATCCATCACGCGTGCGGGGAAAACGCGACTATGTAGCCAGTGATTCCATGCGGCGGGTGGACTGGAAAGCCACGGCTTCAACCGGCCGCTTGCAAGTCAAGCAGTACGAACCGTCCATAGCCTTGCAAACAGTCATCTTCCTTAATATGAGTGCACCTGAATATGCAACTCGGCACCGCATCGACGCCACCGAATTGGCCATCGTTATTGCAGCATCATTGGCAAACTGGGCAGTCTCCCGGAAACAATCTGTCGGACTGACTACAAACGGGGTCGACAGCCATACCAACAACCGGAATGTGCAGCCCATACCATCCCGCAAGGGACGTGGACAACTTGTTCATATTCTTGATCTCCTGGCTCGCCTCCAGTGTACTGAAAAGCGCCCGCTCACCGAAATGCTCAGCCAGGAAACACCCAGACTGCCATGGGGGACTACCGTCGTAATCATCACCGGTTCCATGGACGATTCCTTGTTCGACGAAATCTTCCAGATCCAGCGCCGGGGGCAGAATGTGGTAATGATCATCGCCGGTCATGGCGGGAATATCAAGCAGGCACGCCAGCAGGCCAGGCGCTTTGGTTTCCCAATTTACGTCTTCCCCAATGAAAAAAGCCTGGACAACTGGAGGCGGAAATGACCGAAGCCCCAAGCCCGGATGCCGGCAGACGGCACGGGCCAGTGTATGCCAGCTATGTGGCTGCTGGCGGTTTGGTAATTTGTTTTGCAACTATTCTTATCCAATTTTTACGCTGGCTTTTCCCCACTTTTGTCGCACGCGGCATACTCTTCGTCTGTACGCTGGTGGTACTGGAGGCTTTTTTCTCATTCTGGTTAATTAAGCGTCTGCCTACTGCCCAACGGCAGATCGCCTATTACCGCGCCACGGAACTCGTGGTCCTGTTGATTGCTTTGAAATTATTCGCCGAACTACGTGCCGGCCAGGCAGGCCTTTGGAAAAACATTTTACTCTGGCCGGTTCAATTCCCATTCAATATATTAACCGGCCAATATTTACTCACGGTTCTGGCGGTGCTTGCATCCTGGTGGTCCGCCAACCTGTTCGCCTCCGATCTTTCCCTGCTGGGAACGGAAGATGCTGCAACCCTGGATGATCGTTTCAAAGCAACTCCGCTCCGCGACGTCATCCTGCGCCGCTTTTTGAGGTTGGGAATATTTGTGATCATACTGGCGGGTATCCCACTCCAAAAAATATTCCAGACCTCCCTGCCGGCTGTCTCGAATATTGTTCCGGTAGTTATCACATACTTCGTCCTTGGCATCATCCTTCTGAGCCTGACGAGATACATCACCCTGGAAACCAACTGGAGCCAGGCCAAGCTACATATACCAGCCCAGATCCCGCGGCGCTGGTTTGCATATAGCGCGGTGATCCTCGCCATATTGATCTTGCTGATAGGCTGGTTGCCAACCAATCTTGGAATGGGGTTATTCAGCACTTTGAATGCTGTATTGAACATTGTTTATCAATTTGTACTGATAATATATGGCCTGGTCCTGCTATTTATTTCTCTCATTGCCAAACTGGTAAGAACGCCAGCAAATTCACAGACGCCCATTCCACAAATTACCCCACCGCCCGAGCATCTCCCAACTGCCACTGCCAGCGCATTTAACTGGGAACTCTTGAAGTCGATATTTTTATGGGGCGGCCTGATCGTTCTGGGCATTGTGGCATTACGTCAATACATTGCCTTCAACCAGGATTTGTCCAAGGAGTTGCGGCGCTTCCGGCCATTGCATTGGATTATTACAGCTTGGGATCGATTTAAAGCATCTTTCAGGAAAGCCAATAAATCCGTTGGAGCATTCATCCGGAACAGTTTGCAACGTTTTCATAGCAAGGCTCCCGAATCTGCCGGGACGGGAGAATGGGACTTTATCAACCCACGCCGGCTGTCCCCTCGCCATAGGGTCATTTTTTACTATCTTGCCCTAGTCAGGCGAGCCCGGGAAGCGGGCCTGCCTCGCCAGGATGGTCAAACCCCCTACGAATATGCCCGTTCTCTTACATCTACTTTGAAGGAAGAAAAAGATGCTGTGGATGCGCTCACAGAATCATTCATAGAAGCACGTTACAGCTGTCATGAAATCCCGGCAAAGGCCGCACATCGGGCCAAGTCCATTTGGGAAACCATCCGCCAGGTACTGCGAAATGTTCGCAGGTCGCGCCTGGAAAATAATGCAAGAGATGATTAACTTTTGAGCAGGTCGCCCAAGGCGGTCTCCACAGTCGCAAAGCGGAACTTGAAACCCAATTCCTGCAATCGCCTGGGGAGCAGGTACGCTCCATCGAGTACCAATGTCGACATTCCGCCTAAAACCAGGCGTAATACAAAGGCCGGGATAGGCAGCCAGTATGGACGATGGAGCTGCTTTGCGACGGCGCGCATAAATTCGGCGCTGGAAATCGGGACAGGGCAAGTTAAATTATAAGCTCCATTGGCATCTTGATTCTCCAACAAAAAGCGGATAGCGGCAACTTCGTCCTCAATATGGATCCAAGGAAGGCCCTGCCGTCCGCTGCCAAGCGGTCCTCCAAGGAACAATCTTACCGGGAAAATCATGATCGGCAAAATACCATCCTTTGCTGAAAGTACAATGGCTGAACGAATGATGATGCGCCGCACGCCCATCTTTTCAACCGCTTCCGTGGAACCTTCCCATGCCTTGCACAGTTCGGCCAAAAAATCGTTCCCGGGCGGTTTCGCCTCGGTGACGGGAACCAGGTCACGCGTACCGTAATAATTTACGCCGGAAGCCTGAATCAGCACCTTCGGAGGCGTTGAAGCCGTCTGGATAGCTTCAACCAGGGCACGGCTACCTTCAACCCGGCTATTCCAAAAACGGCTCTTTTGTCTATCCGTCCATGGCCACTTCCAGAGACGTTCCCCGACCAGGTTGACAATCGCATCCATCTGGTTCACGATCTCTCCCCAACCCAGGCTGGTCCGTCCATCCCAGCCAACTGCCTTGGCACCCTCCGGCAGGTGCGCGGCATCTGGCTTCCGGGTTAACACCCAAACCTGGTGCCCATCCACTAACAAAGATTTCACTA
>JBEKVG010000096.1:0-8006 GCA_049514195.1 Anaerolineales bacterium
TTATTAATACACTCACCTGCCAAGGCTACCCGGTGAGGGAACGCCAGCTATTGGCCCATGGGGATGTACTGCGCATTGACAGCGAATTACCGGGCATGATGGTCAGCATGACTTATCTGGCGCCCTCACAAGCGACTGCCAGGATTTCCGCCGTACAGTTTGGTGAGAAAGAAATTCTTACCTTTGGGCGTGATCCGACCAATGATGTCGTATGCGACGATCCAAGAGTGTCACGCTTCCATGCGCAAGTGACCCGCGTTGGCAGGCGCTATTACGTTACCGATCTACGCAGTACCAACGGCACCTTTGTTAATGATAAGCGTGTGGAGGGCAATGTTTGGCTTAACCCCCAGGATACCATCCGGATTGGTCCCTATAAGCTGGTAATGGGGGAAAATCAGTTCACCCGTTATGATGAAACAGAAGGGCTGCGGGTGGAAGCTTATCACCTGAACAAATGGGTGCGCAAGGATCTCAACCTCCTGCAGGATATCTCGCTTGTTTACCAGCCGCGTGAATTCATCGCAGTGGTGGGGCAAAGCGGTGGAGGAAAATCCACGCTGCTGGATGCCATCGCCGGATACCGCCCTGCCACGCAGGGAAAGGTGTTCGTCAACGACACTGACGTCTATCAAAACTTCGATGCCGTACGCAATGACATCGGCTACGTACCGCAAAAAGATATCATCCACATGGAGTTGACGGTCTACCAGGCACTGAATTTCGCAGCCCAATTACGCATGCCCAAGGATACCAGCAAGGATGAACGGCACAAGCGTATCATGGAAGTACTGAACGATCTCGACTTGATGCACCGCAAGGATGTCCAAATCAGCGGATTGAGCGGCGGTCAACAGAAGCGCGTTTCCATCGGTGTTGAATTGCTCACCCGCCCGGGTCTGTTCTTCCTGGATGAACCAACCTCGGGTCTGGATCCTGGCACCGAGACTGCCTTTATGCACCTGATGCGCCGCCTGGCCGATCAGGGTCGCACCATCATTATGGTCACTCACGCCACCAAGAACGTCATGCTGGCTGACAAGGTGGTCTTCCTGGCGCGCGGCGGTTATGTGGCCTGGTTTGGGCCGCCAGACGAAGCCTTGTTCTATTTCGACCAGTACCGCAGCGAACAGGACCGGCGCACGCGCGACATGGAGTTCGACCAGATCTATGCCATCCTCGATGACCCCAGCAAGGGCACGGGCAAGGATTGGGGTGAACGTTACATGGCAAGCAATGCGTTCGCCAAATACATTGTCGAGCCGTTGGAAGCAACCCAGCGACAAGGGGTCATTGCCCAGCCGGTCAAGAAACAGGCGCGCAAAGGCTCCCGCATCTCATCCCTGCAGCAGTTTTTTGTACTTTCCGCCCGCAATCTTGCCATCACGCTGCGTGACCGCTCCAGCCTGATTTTGATGCTGGCCGTCCCCTGGGGGGTGGGACTGCTGCAACTTGTCCTGGCGCTTGCCATGGGCAAGAACATCTTTGTTTACAACGGCGGAAGCCCCAACGATGCCGGGACGGTGCTGTTCCTGCTATCTTTGGACGTTCTACTGGTAGGCGGCATGTCTCAAATGCGGGAATTCGTTAAAGAGGCAGATATATACCGGCGCGAACGGCTGGTGAACCTGAGGATCCTCCCCTATGTGGCCTCCAAGATCTGGCTGGCTTTCCTGCTGGCCTTCTGGCACGGCCTAGCATACACCGTCCTTACATACATAGCCTTCAAAATGCCGGGAACTATGCTGGAGTTTGGCGAGATTTATATCACACTGGTGCTGGCGGTGATCTCCGGCATGATGCTCGGTCTGCTAGCCTCGGCGCTCGCGGCCAACGCCGCTTCGGCGCCCTTGACCTTGATCATGATGATCATACCCCTGATCATATTGAGCGGGGCACTGGCCCCCATGCCACCCAGTATCAGCCAGATCGCCTCTACACGCTGGACTTTCGAGGGCCTGGTCGGCATCACAGGCATGGGCTCGGATGTGGCGGCCGACTCGTGTTGGCAGTTGGACAAAAAGCTGCGCGATTCCATGGACCTGGATGCTAAATCCGACTTCCAATGCAAATGCATGGGCGTGCAGGTCTTTAACCAGAACTCTTGTGACTTCCCGGGCGTGGGCAAGTATTACGCCACCGAGATCAACCAGACCGCTCCCCCGGAGCCGGCGGCCCTGCCCCCCCAGCCACCCGAGCCGGTGATCCCGAACGCGCCCAACCCACCGATCAACAAAACCGACCAGGTCCAGATGGTGCAATACCTGAATGCTCTGTCCTCGTACCAAGATCAAGTAAAGCTCATCCAGGATAACTATCGCAACCAGATGGATCTGTACCAGGTCCAGGCGGATGTATACAAGAATGAGATGATGAAGTACCAAGAAGACCTGGCAAAATACGATGTGGCCCGCATTTCAGCGGTTGGCGCGGCCGAAGGCATCATCCAGGGTATTAACGAGAGCTATGGTTGGGCCTTCGTGAACAAGAAGGACCCAGCCATCTTCATTCCATGGTTGGTTCAGACCTGGGTTTCTCCGCTCGAGATCGTGGCTGTTTACTTTGCGGTTATGCTGATCCTGATCAAGAGAAAAGACGTCAAGTAAGGAGGAAATGCCATGCCCAAAAGAACCATCCTTCTTCTCACGATTTTCCTACTACTGCTCAGCATGGCTTGCGTAGTGGGAGCCCGGACCACGAGCCCGATGGCCATGACATTGACACCGCTCAGTGCGGCCGTGGCTGGGACCGCGACGGCCAAAGCCAAGGATGTTGGCGGGGCGGGAGACAAGCTCGCCACTGCCGTCGCCAAGGCCACCGCCCAAAGTGCGGATATCTTTGCCGCGGAGACCGCCCGGGCCTCACTCAATGACGCCTCCAAGCTGGCCACCGCAACGATCATTGCCCCGGCAGTGGCCGAACTATCCTTTTATGGGCTGGACCAGACTCCCGGCTACGTAGCCTGGGTGCATAAACCGGCGACCATCGACCTGAATGGATATCAGCAGTCCGGTTACGCCAACGATTACCCACAGATCACCGCCAAGGATTTCGCCATGGCGGCTGATATCGCCATGTCCACCTATAACAGCCTGTCTGCCTGCGGGTTCATATTCCGCTCGAACGGGAACTCAAACAAGCCCAGCCAGTACATGGTAGTCATCACCCGCTATGCCACTGGGTACCTGGGCTTCACCGCCACCGTGGATGGCGAGATGAGCAACATGCGAACAATCTACCTGGCCGCGCAGGATAAAAATTTCAACTGGCAGAATAATGCCACTAACCGCCTGGCGGTGGTGGTGAGGGGCAAGATGATCGACGCATATACCAACCGCGTGCTGGTCGGCGAAATTGATACCACCCAGCCGCCGCCGGATGACCAGCAAACGCCGCCCAAACTCGTCTTGCCCAAAAACGCCACGCCCGAGCAGAAACAGGATTACCAGAACCAGATCGACCAGAATCAACAGAACAATGACTTTTTGAATTCCCAGATTTCAACATCCCGGACAAATTTTGCCAAGAATAAGCCCATTTTTACCGAGGGCATGTTGGGCTTTGTGGGGGTCAGCCAATCGGGGCATACCACCTGTTCATTCAGCAACGCCTGGCTGTATATCATCCAGGATTAAGCGAGCCCAATACAAAAGAGTGCAAGCCGGCCTGCTGTGCCGCTTGCACTCTTTTTTTTACGAGTGCCCGATTTTCCCTACTTTGCGTAATCCACTGCACGGGTCTCGCGGATCACCGTTACCCGGATCTGACCGGGATATTGCATTGTCTCCTCGATCTTCTTGGCAATGTCGCGTGCCAAACGTGTTGCTTCTAGATCATCAATCTCCTCTGGCTTCACAATAATGCGCACTTCACGCCCGGCCTGGATGGCATAGGCTTGGGAGACACCTTTAAAAGCCATTGCCATCTCTTCCAGAATACGGATGCGCTTGATATAAGCTTCCAGATCTTCGCGGCGAGCGCCGGGACGTGCTCCCGAAATAGCATCCGCGGATTCGGTGATAATGGCTTCCACGCTCTCCTGCTCAATCTCGTGGTGGTGTGCAGCAATGGCGTTAACCACCTGTGTACTGACACCATAGCGCTTGGCAAATTCAGCACCTAGTAAGGCATGCGTACCTTCCTGGTTATGATCCATAGCCTTGCCGAGGTCGTGCAGGAAGCCGGCCTGGCGGGCAACTTCTTCATTTGCACCCAGTTCGGCAGCCAGGATTCCGGATAGTTTGGCAACTTCAACCGCATGGGCCAACTGATTCTGTCCGTAAGAGGTGCGGTATTTAAGCCGCCCCATCATGCGCATTATTTCCGGATGCAGACCAGTAACCCCGGCATCAAAGGTAGCCTGTTCCCCCGCCTCGACAATTGCCTTGTCTACAGCCTTCTGTTCATCTTCCAGTACCTTTTCAATGTGCGCTGGATGGATGCGACCATCCAGGATCAGTCTCGCCAGTGCACGCCGGGCGACTTCGCGACGGACCGGTTCGAAGCAGGAAATTGTCACAGCTTCGGGCGTATCGTCCACGATGACATCCACTCCGGCGGCCTGTTCAAAGGCACGGATATTACGTCCATTGCGACCAACAATGCGCCCCTTCATTTCTTCGTTAGGCAATGGCACAAGAGAAGTGGTAAATTCCGCCACGTTTTCAGTTGCGATACGCTGGATGGAATCGGCGATGAGCTTACGGGCGCGCTTCTCGCCTTCTTCACGGGCCTCGGTCTCGACCTGACGGATGATATGAGCCATGTCCTCACGTGCATCTTTCTCGACCTCTACCAACAGAACACCGCGTGCCTCCTCGGTATTCATCTGAGCCACGCGCTGAAGTTCTTCCATTTGCTGTTGATGAAGCTTCTCAATCTCGTTGGCACGCCGGTCTACTACACTCTGGCGCTTGTTTATTGCCTGCTCGCGTTGTTCCAGGCGGTCCACGCGCGTATCCAACTCGGTCCGGCGGTGCTGCAGGCGTTCTTCCTCATGAGCTAATTCGGAGTGCAATCGGGTGATTTCGGCTTCGGCAGCTTGGGAAATTTTCAGGGCATCGTCACGTGCCTGAAGTTCAATAGTGCGCGCCTGTTCGCGCGCCTCCAACACCATCTGTTCAGTCTTTTCTAACTGCTGGCGCTGGACCTTTTCAGTCCGGATACGGCTGATGAAAAATCCAATGCCAAGACCCACAAGCAGGGTCAAGCCGGCAATCACATAAGCAATGGGTGTCATGGTTATTCCTCATTATCAGATATACTCCCGGCGTCCGCCGTCTGGGTTTCTTTCCAGACTTCAGAGACAACCGGGGCAAGGGTGGTATAAGAGAAGCCGCGTCGGACAAGAAAGCTGCCCAGTTTCTGGCGAAATTCGTGCCATTCCAAACCCGGTAACCGCAGCGCGTACTTCCGGGCGGCCTCAAAAGCCAGGGCTTCCTCGTTCACCTGTGTGTCCAACACGGATTGGACGATCTCTTCACTGAGACCTTTCCGCCGCAATTCCATTCGCAGGGCCGATTTGCCGCGCGGGCGAAAAGAGTTGCGATTTTCCACCCAGGCCCGGGCAAAAGCCTCATCATTAATCAGCCCGCCACTCTGGAGCCGCTCCACGGTCTCATCGATGAGCGACTCAGCGATGCCGCGTTTTATGAGATTCTTGTGCACTTCCGCCGAGGAGCGCGGCCGGTAACTCAGGAAGTGTAGAGCTTTCTGGTAGGTGACTTCGCGTTCATCCACAGTCTTCAGGCTGGCAATTTTCTCTTCGCCCAGTTCCTGTCCCACCTTGAGCCAGGCAGCTACAATGGTTGCCAAGCCAAAGGCAAACTCCCCGTCCAGGTAAATATTCACCCGTTGGGGATTCTTCTGCTGAGGTTCTATCGCCGTAATCCGTTTGACCATGTTTAAGAACACACAGCCGCAGGCTGCCTTTTCATGAGGGCCACGGCTGTGAATAAATAAACCTGGATTTGCAACTACACCTGCCCCCCGCCTCGGGCAAAGACATAGATAAATAATCGGGAGCGGGTAACGGATTTGTTACCGCTAGCGGGAAAGTTGGGATGTCATATGTCTTTCAATAAAAACTTATTTCACTCACTGCAAAATTTCATGCTTATTTTAGACACGCAGACTTCCCAAAGAAACTGTCCTGATTTCGGGTCAGGGACGTAACCATGATTTTCCAGGAATTCCATTCGCAAACCGTGACTACCGTTGCGAAGATTTTTTCGAAAAGCAGTTTCCATCCATGCGGATGTGACCGTATTATACACGAAACCGTCGTATTGTTGCAAAACTCAGGTTATTTGAAATTCCCGTGACAGAGATAAAAATACGGGGGCTGGATGCTTGTCAACTTGGATAAGGTCAGGCGTTTGTCTTTAATGTGACAAAAGGAACTATCCGCCGGTTTTATGTTGTGACATAATCATCAAAACAAAGCCGACTCTGTTCTGAGGAGAGTAATATGAGTGAACAAAAGATGAACGTTGAGCAATTGCTGGCCAAAGCCGTCAAACCTTCTAATGATGCGATGATCATGCACCCCTTCTATCGCGGCAAGGTCGAGACGACGTTGAAATGCTGCGTGCGGGATTTCAATGATTTCGCCATTTGGTACACCCCCGGCGTGGCAGCTCCCTGTAAAGCCATCCAGGCCAACCCCGAGTTGGTGTATGACTATACCAACAAATGGAACACCGTGATCGTTGTCAGCGACGGTACCCGGGTGCTGGGATTAGGTGACATCGGCCCCAAGGCCGGCTTGCCGGTCATGGAGGGCAAGGCGCTACTCTATAAATACCTGGGCGGCGTTGATGGCATCGCCATTATGCTCGGCACCAAGGACCCCGACAAAATTATCGACACCGTTCTGATGCTGCAACCCGGCTTCGGCGGTGTAAATCTAGAAGACATTTCCAATCCCAAATGCTTCCGCATCCTGGACACGCTCCGCGCTAAGGCGGAAATCCCGGTCTGGCACGATGACCAACAGGGCACTGCCACCGTCACCCTAGCAGGTCTGATCAATGCCCTCAAGGTCGTCAACAAGAAAATGAGTGAGGTCAAAATCACTTTCATCGGCACCGGTGCTTCCAACGTGGCCTGTTCCCGCCTGATCTTTGGCGGGGGGGCAGACCCGGCCAAGAGCACTATGGTGGATACGAAAGGTATCCTTGGGAAACATCGTAAGGACCTAGAAGCCAAGAAGGATGAATACGTTGACAAGTGGAAGCTGTGCAATATCACCAATGCTGAATGCCGCGAGGGCGACATGGCTGAGGCAATCCGGGGCGCCGATGTGGTGATCGCACTGTCAAAGTCTGGACCGGGAGTCATCCAGCCTGAATGGATCAAGACGATGAACAAAGATTCCATCGTGTTCGTCTGCGCCAACCCCATACCCGAGATCTGGCCGTGGGAGGCGAAAGAGGCCGGTGCATGCGTGGTTGCCACCGGCCGTTCTGACTTCCCCAACCAGGTGAACAATTCACTAGGTTTTCCAGGTATCTTCCGCGGCACTCTCGACGTGCGTGCCCGCACGATCACCGACGATATGTGCTTTGCTGCTGCCAAGGCGCTCGCCGATCATGTTGGCGACAAGCTGGATGCGGAGCACATCCTACCGAACATGGATGATTGGGAAGTCTTCCCACGCGAAGCAGCTGCTGTGGCAATGAAGGCTATCGAGCAAGGGCTGGCACGGCTCCTAACGACCTATGATGATGAATTCGAGAATGCGAAAAAGATCATCTCCCGCTCTCGAAGGCTCACCCAGCAAATGATGGAAAATGGGTATATTGCCGCCGCTCCCGAATGCGACACGGGCCCAAAGGTGGACATCGATACGATCAAGTCCGCCTATTAAACCTATAATTTGATTTGGGTGTGTTTCATTTGAGTTGAAACCTGAGTAAGGTTGAAGGTTCAAGCAGCCAAAGGCATCTGCAGGTAGGCACTGGATTTGTTAGGAACAAGCAGTTCAACCGCAGTTGCAGGGATAA
>JBEKVG010000097.1:0-7994 GCA_049514195.1 Anaerolineales bacterium
TATAGAAAGTGAACATGTTTTTTTTAACAATCTTACGGAAAAAACTTTAAATTTCTTAAGGTGGCGTAATAGTAAGATTTATTTTTTGATTTGCAGCTAGAACACCTTGGATTGTATATAGATAATTATCCTGAATACTGAATTTTCCTTTTTGCATTATTCCGCCCATGACACTAGCTACCCAAACTCCAATGTGCGGAGAGGCGTTAGAGTAAATTTCTTCTATAAGATTACAATACCAAACGAATTCAGAATCATAAGGTGGAGTTGCGCCTGTGGGTTGAGCGTAATTAGTTATCGAATGACTTTCATTCCAAACATTCGCTCTAATTATCCCGTCATTCATAATGACTACTGTCATAAAAGGATTCTGGCTTATATATGCTTGACAAGATCGTTCTTGGCCACAAGAATTTAAGTCCGCGACAAATCCTCGTGAAAGAAGAACTTCTTTTGCCCGTCTTGCCAATTCTGTCATTGGTACTAAAGTAGATGTGGGAGTCGCTGTAAAGGTTGGAGTAGGTGTCTTTGTTGCAGTAGGCGTGTCCGTAAAGGTATGTGTTGGCATGATCGTAGGTGTAACCGTATTGGTCAGCATTGCCGTATTTGATGGCGAAGTTGATTTTGAATTTATCGATTGATTTATATACGGGGCAGTATAGACTAAAGTATTAGTTTGAATAGGAAATAGAAAAGGAAGATTTCCTATGTTTGGGATAGTAATTTTTTTTTGCCCTTGCAATATCAAGATTCCCAGAATACATAAACCAACAAGAAAGAGTATTCCAATATTTGCCGCAAAATAATAATGATGATTATTAGTTCCCTCATCAATACTTGATATTTGAGGTTTTTTCTTCTCTAATAAGGGCTTTGTTGATGGTTGCTGTTGCAGGTCTTGGATTCTTGAGTTTATTCCTTGGAAAAAGCTTTGGACATTATATTGTGGCCCATCTACTATTCGTGATCTTATTTGTCCCAGAGGGTCTAATCTTCGGGAACCGAGTTGTAGGAAAACTTCCTTTTGGTCTACAATCCAATCCCCTCCTAAATTACGGCGAATAACTTCCCCAAAGTAACTCCCCCAAACATGCACAATGTTTTCTATGAGGGGCTTTTGGGAATTTCCACTGTTTGAACCTTTTTTGTAACCTTCATGGGCTTTTTGGAATAAAATTTCAAGCTGTTGCAAGCTTTTTTCGGAAAAATCCAGACTGATTCTGAATTTTTCTTTGGCAACAGTAACAGCAATTTCAGATAGTTTTTCCATTTGAGCATTTACGGTAATTTGATTCAATGCCATATAGAAATCTCCCTATCGAATCCTGGCTTCATTAGAGCTTCAATTTCCATAATTAAGTAATGGACGCAACCATCTTTTATTTATCTCTAGTGCGTTTGGATTGTTATCCACTCGTGCAACCCCCCGTTCGTCAGACACCTTCTTGCTCACCGACTGGTTCGCTATTTGTTCCTACATAGCCGAATTTCTTAGTCGTGTCGAAATAGAGGTAAAGGGGCTTCTCTTCTTTCAACATAGTCATTACATCGGCAAAACGGCTCAGCCTGTAGTGAAGGTATATCCCGTTGACGGTGTAGTGATTCTCAGGAAGTGGCACACTATCCGGGTAAAAATAGATAATGCCTGCCCGCCCATCATTTTCAGTGAAACAGTCGATCTCGGCATCTTGTGCAAGGCCTATCGTAGGGGAGCTACCACTGATGTAGTAAACAACATAGTGAGTGAAATACTTTTGTATGGTTGGCATCATCTTCTCCTTTTAAAATTTTATTATTATTTGATTTGTTCCTTTATTGAGTTCGATATTTATTATCGCACATTTTGGGCAAATGGGTGATATCCAAAATAAAAACCCCATCTGGTAAGGGGGGGAGGATTCTGGAGCAGGTATTTATAAAAGCTCCAAATCAACCTTATCAGTCAAGGCAAATGGTATTGAGAAGCACCCGGCTTGTCGTACAAAACGTGAATACATTTGGTACCAATCTTATCATATCAATTTCAGCAAATCATTTTTGTTATGGACGGTGGAGCTGCTATCCAAAGGCCTGAATGGCCTTATTGGTTTCTAAAATCCCGCTCCTTTTGCATTCGGGCATTACTTTTCGTGATGGGATCCGCCTCAGATCTGGCAAGGAACCGGGGAAGAGGATACTTGTCACGGTTATCTATATGGGAGAAGAAGTGGAAAATTTGGCGATAGAATCGCATATTGTTTGCTTAGATAGCAAAGTAGTGTCCCATGGGCTAGCACCGTCTCGTGTCAGCCGCCCTCCGGGGATGAGAAATGGACAGGAGGCAAGTGGAATAATAGCAGATTATGAGCAAGAGAAAAGAAAAATGTCCCTTACGGATGGATCAAGAGACAGGTGATTGAGAAGAGCTTAGGTTGTTTAGCATTTTGCCAATTTTTAAGTTCATTAGAATAGATTTTTTCAGCCTGTTTATTTCTTTGGTTAATTTGGTTACTTGACTTGATTAAAATAATTCCCCAAAAAACAAAAATTAAAGAAAGTACTAAGCAAACTCTACGATCCGTATCTTGAGTCCATCGGGGCGGCCATGGTGGATATCAATGGTTAAGCCATCAGTGATGCCATCAGCGGTGTTATGGCATGGTGTCCGATCACCAGCCTGGATTATGCCGACGAAGCGTATGAATGGAATATGGGACAGTTCGTATCAACAGGTACACGGGCGGCTACCATATGGACTTCAGCCCTGTCCAAAGACCTAGCCACCGCCTATGCTGAATATGTCAACAAGCTCGGCTTAAAAGATCAAAATGGAAACGTTCTAACTCTTGCAGAATCTGCAAACGGTATCTAACTGACAGGAAGTTTCTATGAGCCTGTTTCTCTTGATGCTGTTACCGCCGTAGACGAGTAATACATTCTTACCCCTGCCTTGCATTTCTTCTATAAGGTGGTCAGATGTATCCTCCCCAAAGATGATCTTGGTTGGATTGTGGTATGTAAAGTTTTTCAATTAAATCCTCCTATCAATAGAACCTATTTAGCGCGGCACCAGTTTGATTGTTGCGGAGCGCGCCTCGGGAGCCACCATGGGGTCAACGTACTGAGCAGGATGGCGGCGATGGATGCTGTATTGAGGACGACGCCGTGGGTTTTCTGGAGGTATGGCCAGGCATGATGGCAGGCCAGGTAGATGAGGTCTAGTTCGTTGCGCATGGAACCTCTTTACTCTGACTCTGGCACAACTTCATTCAGGCATCTTATTGCATTTAGGGCTCTTGGATATCCAACATAAGGCAATAGTTGTGTGACGACGCTCAGCAATACCTGTTTGTCATTGCCAACATTCAAGTTGCCCTGGATGTGTCCTTTCAGCTGCGGCTCGCAGCCTCCCAGAGAGAGAAGCATAGAAAAGGTGAGAAGCTCTCTCGTTTTTACTTCGATGCCGGTTCGGGTCAGTTAATCGCCGAAACAATTATCGGCTAGGTAGTTTTGGATATGCAGCAGGTTGGCCGGTGATTCTTTCATTCGCTTCTCGACCGATTCGCCAAATATCGATTTTTGGACTGCCAGACCTTTTTCAAAGCGGGTTTCCGGTGAAGTAGTGGACTGTCCTTCCAACGGTAGCTTGATGCCCCGGTTCTCTAGGATTTCATTGGTCGTTTGGATAAAGTCGAACACCTTTGCCATGCCCACATAGGGCACCGCTTGATAGACGATCTCCTTCACTTCGACCGGGGACACCCCTACATTCAGCGCACCTCCCAGCATCACTTTGTATTCGCCCAGGGCCTGGCTGGCGATCAGAGAGGCCAGAATGACCATTAGCCTTGTCCTAGTATCCAGATTCCCATAAGCGAGGACCTCATTGAAAGCGAAGTTATCGAATACCTCGATCAGTTCCGGATCGGTGACTTTTAATGTCGATTTGCGATTGGGGAACAATTCTTCATGGTTCTTGTTGGCTGTCTTACTAATGCCCATAGCTCTTACCTTTCTTGGTTTGCTTTATCACTGGTGCCTGCTTCTAATATTGATCGCCGACCACCTTGATTTGTTCCATAGTATTGTTGATTTCCTTAAGGTCGTCAGCCGTCATTTGGACAGCCACCGATCCGATATTTTCCTCAAGACGTTCGAGTTTGCGCGAGCCCGGGATGGGCACGATCCAGGGTTTCTGCGCCAGCAGCCAGGCCAGGGCGATCTGTGGCGGGGTGGCGCCTTTCCGCTTCCCGATCTTGTCCAGCTCTTCGCTTGTCCAGGTTGTATTGGCAGCAATTCCTTCTTAATTTTTTACCCGACCAGATATTGCTCGTCGCTGACCTGTTCCATCCAGTCAGCAATTTTGTCATCCACATGTTCGTGGATGGCGATGTGGGACATGGCGGTGGTTGGAGCGGCACCGTGCCAGTGCTTTTCGCCCGGCAGGATCGAGACCACGTCGCCGGGACGGATCTCTTCAACCGGGCCGCCCCAGCGCTGCACCCGTCCACAGCCGGCTGTTACGATGAGGGTCTGGCCGAAGGCATGGGTGTGCCAGGCTGTGCGGGCACCCGGCTCGAAGGTGACCAGGAGGCCACCGGCACGGGCGGGAGGAATGGGCTGGAACAGCGGGTCGATACGGACTGTGCCGGTAAACCATTCCGCTGGCCCCTTGCCCGAAGGCTGTGATCCGATTCTTTTAATCTCCATTTTTTGATTTCCTTTCTTTTTGGGTAAGCACGATTGACTCTCTAGAAAAAACGATTAACCACAACGGACACAAAGGTTATAAAGGAAGAAACCTACGCTGTAAATACGTTGTATACTTCGTGCTCGTAGTGGTTAAAGGCCTTTTGTCAGTAGACTCACGATTCTAATACCGATCGCCGACCACCTTGATCTATGACATGGTGTTTTCGATTTCCTTAAGATCGTCGGCTATCAATTCAACGTTCACCGCTCCGAGATTCTCCTCGAGCCTCTCCAGCTTGCGGCTGCCCGGGATGGGCACGATCCAGAGTTTCTGCGCCAGCAGCCAGGCCAGGGCGATCTGTGGCAGGGTGGCGCCCTTCCGCTTCCCGATCTTCTCCAGCAGGTCGATCACAGCCCGGTTTGCCCGGATGGCTTCCGGCGTGAATCGGGGGTTGTGGGCACGGATGTCGGTGCTGTCGAAGGTGGTGTTCTCGTCCACCTTGCCGGTCAGGTAGCCCCGGCCGAGTGGGCTGTAGGGCACCAGACCAATGCCCAGTTCCTCCAGGGTCCGCAGGATGGTATCTTCAACCGGGATTCCGCGTCACAATAATTTTGTCCTCATTTTTACCCAAAACAGGTGATAATTTTGGTGGGGCTTCCTTAATAATAGCATTGTTTTCACCATTTTGCATCAATTTTTAGCGATCGATCTCACAAATCCAAATATTCAATATGGTTTTTCCTGCTCAATTTAAAAAGTAATAACAGGCTGGAATATGTGAAGAGGGTATTTTTCTAAGACAGACCTTTTTCATAGATTTCCTGATAGAGATATTTTTCCGAGAGTTTCATCACCACACTCCTTCTTTCTTCAACAGTCTCTTAGGGCCGACCTGGCTGGTCTCTTCCAGGGCAGCTTTGCCGGCGGACTGCTCGTAGGCCAGGCGGCGTGAGCTGCGCAGGGAGTGCAAATTTGACGCCCCCTCCGGCTTTAACCTGAACGCCAACAATAATAATTGCCCGTACAGCCTGGGCCTCGCAGCCATCCTCTGCTTCCTGGTGAGCTCAAAAACATTATAATAGGACTGTAAGAGGAACTTCAAATGGGTTCACAACCGTGGCTACCTTTCGGTTCTGATGGTTCGTTTCGGGAGGGTGTGGGTTTGAATGGGGCACGGAAAGGAGAAAAATCTTTAGCGATATAAGTATTCAGGGAAACTAATTTTCGATTCACCCATAAAAACGGGCATCCTATTCATGGAATGGACACCACCTTCATAATAAAAATAATAAGGAGAATTGCCTATGAAGAATCATCCCAAGATTCAAATCGTCCTCATCACCATCCTGGCCCTGCTGCTTATGGTGGGAGCCTCGCCGGTGTATGCCCACCCGAATCCGCCAAAGAACAAGGTGCCTGCTCCGCTGGAGTTCAGCACCCGCCTGCTCACCTCCAGATTGATGAGTCAGGGTCTTGCAGTCATGCGCGGGTATGTCAAACTGTTTACGGTGGATGACTGTGCATATACCATTGCCGACATGGGGCAATGTTACGGCAACAATCCTGCCTCGCCTTATGTCGCGTTAGCCGTACCGCCCTGGCGGGACGAGTTTGTGGACCCGGCAACCAAGAACATCGTGGGACTCACTCAGGAGGGTTATAACTCCACCTACCGGCTGGATCCGCACGAGGCGATCGTCATCCTGGCAAAAATGCCTCCCCCGGCCAGGTACTTCGCAGAGCAGAGTTGGATTTTCACCCGCCAGGGCACGTATGATACCAGCAGCAGCACGTACCAAATGCTGAACAGCATCCATTCCCCCCTGCTCAAGTTCTTCTTTGGCATCGTTCCGGGGAATCCCAGCCGCATTCAACAGTTCGCCTCCCTCAGCAACACGATTAACAATGTCGTAATTGAGAGGCAATCGGGAGCCTCCTTTGGTCAATACCGCTATTTCATCATCACTCCCGACAAGAACATGGAGAAGTCGCTCCGGAAGGCTTTCGGCAGTATAGGGATCCAAAACAAGAATGTATTTACGGAAGCGATCCCCTCTGACATGCGGCTTGGGCTGGGTGAAACGGCCGATGATTTCATCACCCTGCTGCGCTATACCATGCCTGCGGATGGCGGCGGCCCCGGCACTGCTTCGGAGGCCTGGTTAACGGACCTGCCCATGGTCGTGTTACGCGTGCGTGACCTGCGCTCCTTCCGACCAGCCCAACCTTACCCACCGCTGGTGCTCGAGACCCGCATCGCTGTGGATGAGCGCGGGTTGAAACCCGACCAGCTCGCCCTTGAGGCCGCGATTGCCGAAAAATGGGGCCAGCCCTGCGCCATTTCCGATTGCTCCGACAAGGCCCAGGTCGCCTTTGACACGCAGTCGCCTCCGATAAACATGGTCGGACCGCTCTGTTTGAAAATCGGGATGGATTGCCTGGGCGATAACCAGGATGCTTCTTATTTAGGCATGGGCGTCTTCCCACTGGATAGCGGTCAGGTCTATGCCGTAGTCGGCGCCCTCGGCACTCGCACCGGAAACGCAGTTTATGTTGGTTTGAGCGTCAATTCCAGCCGGTTCTTGAAAGGTGTCGCGAACATCAAGGATACCCAATTGCAAGATACGGCGGATGAATATGCGGGATCGGTCAATAACACGGATAAGTTATACACCTATTACTTCACCCGCGACTGCTCCGGCCTGGAAAGCCTGACAGGCGGCAACTGCTTCTCGATCCCGGAGACGATGATCCCGGCCTGTGCCGACCTAACGGATCCAACCTGCAGTTTTGCATTGTTCGTCCAGCGCGATTATATTCGCCCGGGCACCCAAAGAGGGCCTGATTCTGCCTTGCTGCTGCTCCCTCAGGTGCTGAAGCTCCAAAGGCCGTAGTCACATAAGCCGATGCCAAGTGCCTTGGGGTCACGTGGCGGACATTTTCGGGCAGTTGTACTTTCAAGAGAACTCACCTCTTGCCACCTTTCCTACCAACTTCCTCCCCAAATCATTTAGATTTGGGGAGGAGGTTCCGCCTGCATCCAGAGCATAGCAATGTGCTCAGCGACACATCGAGCAGGATGAGGTCAGCTGACCACTTCTCAACTTCCCGGAAGAATGGGCAGCCTATCCTGGATGCACTCTATTTGGCTTTGATCGGTTAACCATTTGTCCCATCTTTCATAGCCGTTCAGATGGCTGAGTAGTGTTAGCATATCAACACCTCTCGAAAGAGAGGTGGCCGGGAGCATTTGGGAGTAGACTTCCTGCTGGTTAGGAACGGGAACGTCCTGCTCCGGGCGTGCGACGTGTGGGCCAGCCGG
>JBEKVG010000098.1:0-7965 GCA_049514195.1 Anaerolineales bacterium
GCGCCAGTTTTTCTATTGCTCGGAACACTTTTCCTGGGTTATCAATTGGCTCGCAATTTTGACAGCAACATCTGGTGGATTTTCTGGCCACAGATTAGCTTGATTGGTAAGAACGATGTGTTTCTGGCGGCTGCGTTATTGGCCGTACTTCTCCATACTCCCACATCTCGCCACGATCCCTTTTTCCCGTTCGGTCTGGCCGTGGCAAGTATGGTTGCGCTCAGCATCAAACCAAATGCTGCATTGGTGATTTTGTTTTCCTGGTTGGTGATGCTGTTTTTTCTCTGGCGTTCCAAGCAATTGCGGGCGTATTGGAAACAATTGTTGCTCAGCGGATTCATTGTTTTACCAGGTGGGTTGTGGATTATCCGCAATCTGGTTGTGCAAGGTTCAATCATAAGTCCGGACTCGATGCGCCTTTCCGCATGGAGTATTGCCAGTAACCTGACCAATCCTTATTTCTACAAATATATTCCGCAACATCTTTACATAATACTTGCCATTATCGTTTTGGCAGCCTTCGTTTCTTTATTTAGACGTTCCCTGCGATTTGACGTTATCATTGTGATGGTGTTGTTAATCACCTTTGTTTTTACTCCTGCCACGGCGTTCTTTGGATCTACGCAGGTGCGGGCCCAGATTGCTTGGCGTTTCGCTATGGCTTTGTTGGGATACATTCTTATTTTACTTTTGGCTGTGTCTGAGCCGGTTATCTTGGCTGTCTATCGTTGGATTGCTCGCAATAATTTTATTGCCATCCCTTTGGCTCTGATTGTCCTGGGTTTTGGAGTCTGGTGTGTTTGGACACAGCGGGATCTGCTGAGGACATATTCAGAAAACAAGATTATTTTGCATGATCAATTTCGCCAATCGGTGGGTGTAGACGGTTATCATAGTGTCTATGATTACGTTCAGAAAAATGTGCGTAACTCAATAGTCATCATCGAGAATGGCTTGCCATATTACTTATACGATCCGGGGTTCACAAACTCTATAACCCGTTCTCGACCGGCAGATTATTATGTCTGTCTTCAAGATCCCTGGACAGCCAACGGCGGCTATCCCAAAGCTCTTAACCAACCGGCATGGAACCAGACTTGGCAGCTTATTTACGAGGATGCGAAAGGCAGGGTGTATAAACGCAGATAAAAGCGTGTTCTCTTTTAAAACAAGGAATAAGGGTATAAGCTACCAAATCCTCATTACCGGCGCCAACCGTGGGCTTGGCCTAGCACTGACCGAAAAACTCCTGGCGGGTGGGCACCATATCCATGCCATCAACCGTCGAGAAAGCGGCGAGTTATTGCAGTTACTGGAGAAATACCCCGAGTGCTTGCACTGCTATCACGGTGACGTAAGCGATGAGAATTCCATCCGGCAGACACTCGAAACAATGACCGGACAGGTCGATTCACTCGACACCATTCTAAACAATGCTGCCATTCATCTAGATCAATCCTGTCTGTCATTGGAGCAGGTTGATTTCTCGGTTTATTTACCTACGTTTCAGGTCAATGCCGTCGGTCCGCTGATGGTGGTTAAATATGCCCTGCGGCTGCTGCGTAAAGGACATAAGAAATTGATCGTCAATATTTCGTCGGAAGCCGGTTCGATTGGAGCTTGCTGGCGCAAAAATGAGTATTCCTACTGCATGTCGAAGGCTGCGCTTAACATTGCCAGCCGGATTCTGCAAAATGCTTTCAAGGAAGAAGGTATCAAAGTCCTGGCATTGCATCCAGGCTGGTTCAGCTCTGACATGGGCGGGACTGACGCGCCAACCACTCCATCTGGCGCGGCTGAGGGGATCGTGAAGCTTCTTTTGAATCCGCCGGGCTTGGATGGACCGATCTTTGTTGATTCAAACGGCGAAGCGCTGGAGTGGTAACCCTGGCATAAGGTCCAAGCTAATTCGGTATAATGGATGATCTATGCCAAAACTCGTAGCCCTCGTTCCCATGCGCCACCATTCGCAGCGTGTCCCTGGTAAGAACTACCGTCCGCTGGCGGGCAAACCGCTTTACCAGCATATTATCGAGACTTTATTGTCTGTTCCCGCGATTTCCAGCATTGTTGTGGATACCGATTCCGAGCCGGTCATGGGCGGCCTGCGACGGGATTTCCCCCAGGTGGTTATTCTGCCGCGTCCTGAGAATTTACGCGCAAATACCATTTCTATGAATGAAATCTTGCTCTATGACACCTCCCAGGTTGAAGCGGATTTCTACCTCCAAACCCACAGCACCAACCCGTTGTTGCGCCCGGAGACCATCATGAAAGCGGTACAGACTTTTATCACTGATTATCCTGCCCATGACTCGCTCTTCTCGGTAACGCGTCTCCAGACCCGTCTTTATGACCTACACGGATATGCCCTCAACCATGACCCAAAAAACCTAATCCAGACCCAAGACCTGTCGCCGGTCTATGAAGAGAATTCCTGCATCTATATTTTTACACGTGAAAATCTGGAGCGGCGCCGCAACCGTCTGGGAGAACGGCCGTTTATGTTCGAAATGGATGCTGACGAAGCCTGGGATATTGATGAAGAATTGGACTTTGCCATTGCTGATTTTCTGATGCGGCACCGCACGAAATAGTCTATCCAAAAGCAAACGATAAAGTATCTAAAAATTCGGGCCGTCCCAATGAAGAAGAACCTTGTAAAAGTACTAAATGCACCCTGGTATTTCATACCCCTCGCCGCTTATCCGGTTCTGGCGCTGCTCTCTCATAATATCTCGCAGGTCCGCTATACCGCTGGGATTCGCCCATTGATAATTTCGGTCGTGGCTGCATTGCTGTTCTTCCTGCTCTTGCGGTTGATCTATCAGGACTGGCACCGGGCAGCTTTTGCCACAGCTGCTTTAACTGTCTTGTTTTACACCTATGGCCACGTTTTTGATTTACTCCAACAGAAATGGAAAATCATTCTTCCCGCCTGGCTGGGTGGATTGTGGATCGTTTTCACAGTCTTGGCGCTGATCTGGGCAGGTTGGAACCGGGCCAGCTTCCAGAACGCTGCACTGGCGCTGAATATTATCTCGCTTGGCCTGATGGTCTATGCGACCAGTCAGGTATCCAAGGGGGTACCCAATGTCAAACAGTCGGACAAACCTGCTGACCCACATGCCACGGTGCAATCTCTGCATATCCCGAATGGGAAAACTCCACCGGACATTTACTATATCATCCTCGATTCTTATGGGCGATCCGATCTGTTGAATTTAAATCTTCAGTATGATAACAGCGCTTTCATCTCTGACTTGGAGAAAATGGGATTCTATGTGGCCAAGTGCAGCCAAAGCAACTATCCCCGCACCGATGTCTCGCTGGGATCCTCATTGAATATGGATTATCTCCAAAACCTGAATGACAAGTTCACTCCCAAGAATGAGGACCGCAGCCAACTTTGGCAATCCATCCTTCAAAGTACAGTCCGTTATGAACTGGAGAATGCCGGATATAAAACTGTTGCTTTTGCGACTGGCTTTGCATTTACCGAAATTACGACGGCTGATGTCTATCTGTCGCCATCCCCGGTATGGTCGCCGCTGACCGAGTTCGAAATACTACTTATGCGTACCACCCCGCTTCGTCATTTGGAGGATCTGGGCCTAGTCAATCTCGAACAGATCGACGGGCAGCGTTATCGCGACCGCACCCTGCTGGTGTTGAACAGCATGGAAGAGCTTGCCCGCATGCCGGGGCCCAAGTTCGTTTTCATCCACCTTGTCATCCCGCATCCGCTGTTCGTTTTTGCTCCGGACGGTTCGCCCACTGACCCATCCCTGTTCATGGATGCGAAAGGCATTTATTCGCAGGAAAACTATTACAAGGGATATCAGAACCAGGCTGCCTATATTTCCACCCAGATGGAAAAGGCCATGGCGATCCTGCTGGCTGATTCACCCAATCCACCGGTGATTGTCATGCAGGGCGATCATGGCCCATGGCTGCAAAGTGGCAGCGACCAGTTCAAGATCCTGAATGCCTATTACCTGCCGGGCCACAACGACTTGCTCTATCCGACTATTTCACCAGTCAACACCTTCCGGCTGATATTTGACACTTATCTGGGAGCAGATTATCCTCTGCTGGGCGATACAAGCTATGATTCGCCCGTCCCATATGTCTTTACTTTATCACCTGTTCTGAATCCCTGTACCGGAAATTAGCCAACCTATGCCTACCATCCTCTTATCTGCGCCATACATGCTCTCGTCCCTTGACCGCTTTCGCCCGGTTCTCGAACACTACGGGTTGGACCTGATCACACCTGAGGTGCATGAACGGCTCGAAGAAGCCGACCTGTTGATGTACGCCGGTCAGTTCGATGGGGCCATTTGCGGCGATGATCGTTACACTTCTCGCGTGCTCGAGATCTGTGCTCCGCGACTGAAGGTCATTTCCAAGTGGGGAACTGGGATCGATTCAATTGACGAGGCTGCCTGCGCTCGCCTGGGTATAATGCTCTTCCGAACGACAAATGCCTTTACTCTGCCCGTGGCCGATACGGTGATGGGCTACCTGCTGGCTTTCGCCCGCCGTCAGCCTTGGATGGATCGAGCCATGAAAGCCGGCGCATGGGAAAAGGTCCCCGGCCGTGCGCTGCACGAATGTACATTGGGCATCATTGGAATCGGTAATATTGGTAAAGCGCTTACCCGCCGGGCACGCGCCTTCGGAATGACCCTCTTCGGCAACGATATTGTTGAGATCGACCATGTTTTCATCACCGAAACCGGCATCCAGATGACCACTCTCGAAGCCCTCCTCTCAGTTTCTGACTTTGTTTCTGTTAACTGTGATCTGAACCCGACCAGCTACCACCTCATTAACTCTCGAACGTTGAGTTTGATGCGCAAGAACGCGGTACTTATCAACACCGCGCGTGGCTCTATTGTGGACGAAGCCGCCCTGGTGGCGGCATTGAATGCGGGTACAATTGGCGGCGCTGCCCTGGATGTGTTCGAAGTTGAACCGCTGCCGGTTGATAGTCCTCTAAAACAGATGAGTAACGTTCTACTCGCCCCGCACAATTCCAATTCGAGTCCAGCTGCATGGGAACGGGTACATTGGCATACCATCAAGAATTTGATTGAGGGGCTTGGGATGGCTTTTAATGGTAGTGTATATGCCTGAACAGATTGTCAGAAATTGAAAACGTTTACAGAAGGCAAAAACCATGTCTAACTCTCGAGCATCGAATGACAAATCTCAAAGAACTGTTCTCATCACCGGCGCGGCCGGTGGCATCGGACGCGCAACTGTCTCCCTTTTTGCTGAAAAAGGCTGGCGAGTCATCGGCTTGGACCGCGCTCCTTTCGGCAAGGATTTCCCTTCCAATGGACTTTTTATCCAGATTGAAGTTGCTCATCCCGAATCGATGGAAACCATTTTCAACCAAGTACACACTTTTACTGAAATCCTAGATGCATTAGTTAACAATGCAGCCATACAGGTAGCCAAACCTCTTCTTGACACTTCCGTTGAAGAATGGGATATGGTGATCGCCAACAACCTGCGTCCGGCCTTCCTCCTGTCCAAGCTGACCTACCCACTTTTCAAAACGGCGGGAGGTGGGGCAATTGTCAATGTCTCCTCTGTCCACGCAGTACAGACTTCCACGAATATCGCTGCTTATGCTGCCAGTAAGGGCGGTCTCCTGGCATTGACGCGCGCCCTTGCCATCGAGTTTGCAAATGACAATATTCGTGTTAATGCCATACTGCCCGGCGCAGTGGATACGCCGATGCTGCGCGCTGGCCTGAACCGGGGTCATCTTGCAGGGGAGGACATCCATGCCCGCCTGGACAATCTGGCCCGCAAGACTGTCAACGGGCGTATTGGTAAGCCGGAGGAAATTGCCCATGCTATTTACTTCCTGGCGGATAATACTCAATCCTCCTTTATGACTGGTCAGGCGCTGATCGTGGATGGGGGTGCGACCGCAAGGTTGAGTACCGAGTAACAGAAAATACAATATGCCAGTAAAAGATTCAATCAAACAAATCATTCCTGCACCAGCCTGGAATATCTTGCGCAAGACCTATAGCGGGCTGGTGCACTTGCCTGACCTGCCATCTGCATATTTGCATCCATGGCGGCGAACCAGCATGACCCAATTGGCCGGGCTGAAGAATATTCACAAAGGCCAACGCGCCTTCATTATCGGCAACGGCCCCAGCCTAAAGCAGACTGACATGAGCAGGCTCAAAGGTGAGATCACTTTTGGCTTGAACCGAATTTACCTGATGTTTCCTGAACTTGGTTTCTGCACCACATATTTTGTCTCGGTTAATGATCTGGTTATTGAACAGTGCATCAAGGATATTTGCGCGTTACCCATGCCAAAATTCTTATCCTGGCACTCGCACCGGTTTTTCCCAAAAGGTCCACTTCCAGCCAATTTTCTCTACACAACCTATGACAACCCTGCTTTTGCTCGTGATGTCCGTCGGCGTATTTGGGAAGGTGCCACGGTAACCTACGTTGCTCTCCAGCTTGCTTTCCACATGGGCTTTGGACAGATCATCCTGATTGGCGTGGACCATAATTCCAATGTGCCCGGCAAAGCTAATACCACAATTGTCTCGCAGGGTGATGATCCCAATCATTTCCATCCGGGCTACTTTGGCAGAGGTTTTCGCTGGCAGCTACCTGATTTTAAGACTTCCGAAATTGGTTACCGCCTGGCGCGTCAGGTCTACGAGGCGGATGGGCGGCAAGTTCTGGATGCCACAATCGGTGGCAAGCTGACTGTCTTCCCCAAGGTAAATTACAATAGTCTCTTCAAGGCAGTATTTTAATGGTAGTTTAATCGAATCAAGGTAAGGCTTTTTCTATTTTCCAAACGGCTCTTTGCCAAGAGATATTACAGCATACCCTCCAGAATAGCCAAATTCATCGTGCAGCTCCCAAAATTATATGATGGGCTTCCATAATCTAATCTAAAGCACTGGAAGTTATCGATTACGTCGGTCGCCTCTTGAGTTCTTCTGCAGAAAATCTCTTATCTTACCAACCAACGAGGGCAACAGACTGCATGCTCTCAATTTAGACTCATTAATTCATATGGCAACGAATCCTATTCTTTTCAATAACGTTGCAAATTATGAGGTGGCACGTACCAGTCTAAACGCACGTCAGGAAGACCTCACAAAACCTACATCCGCGAAATCACCCTTATCCGGGCAGGGTTTTAATGGAAAGGGTACCGACAGAAAAATCCGAGCAATTTTAAAAGATCAAATCTTCAATATACTTCTTCTTAGTATAGCTTTATTGTCATTATCTCTCCGATTGGCACTTGTGCGATACAATCGGCAGTCAAATGATAATCATATGCAAGTAGTCCAGCTTATGCTTGCTTCCCCTCGCCTGCCTCAACTAAAGGACTGTTGGGAATGTTTCCAACCCAAAATGTTCCACTTCATGGTTACAAAAGTTGTTCAGGTATTGAGGCTGACTTCCCTTTCACTAAATGGGTTGACAATAATAGCGGAAATCATCAACCTTCTGGCGGGCCTGGTTACAATGGTGATAACATGGGCTTTTATTGCGCAACTACCTTCCAAGAACAAATGGCTAAAGCTATTGGCCTTTGGGCTTATCGCTCTGAACCCGGCGATTATTGGGATCAACTCCCAGGCCACGAACGATACTTTTGCGATTCTTTTTTCCACGCTGGCAATTTATTGTACCTATGTTTTTCTTCAACGGAAAGGGATCACGCCTTTCTTACTTGCCATTTTATTTACTGTCCTAGGGATCGCAACAAAGACAAATACCTGGGTAACTGCCATTGCCATTGTGATAACTTTGTTCATTCAAGCCTTCTGCGCACCCAAACGACGAATAAGAGCTGCAATCCATGCAATAGCATTTCTAATTGCTGTCCCGATCCTCAGCCTGATGAACCCTTTGACCCAATATGTAGCCAACTATGAAACATACGGGAAACCC
>JBEKVG010000099.1:0-7961 GCA_049514195.1 Anaerolineales bacterium
TGGAACCCGGCCACCAGCAGCCTGCTGGCGGAGATCCCCCTCCCCGCTTTCAACGTCTCCTCCTGTGTCTTTGGCGGCCCACACCTGACGGATATCTATGTCACCTCGGCACGCAAGGACATGAACGCCGGGCAACTGGCAAAATTCCCCCTCTCCGGTGGCCTGTTCCGTATTCGGACGAACATCCAGGGTATGCCAACGTTTGCATACGGCGGTTAGCAAGTCATCGGATGATCCATCCCAGTTGTGCTAAAATAACAGTACCTTTCCGGAGCTGCTATGCCTGACATGGTTGAAGTAGTCATTGATAGTATACGCGTCAGTTTGATGTCCCCGCAACGAGTGGTGGTGTTGCGCCAGACAGAGGTGGAACGCTACCTGCCCATCTGGGTGGGACCTTACGAGGCTGAGGCCATCACTGTGGCGTTGCAGGAAGTGGAAATGAGTCGTCCATTGACCCATGACCTGCTCAAGAATCTTTTCAGCATCTTCAAAGCGAAAATCCTGCGCATCGAAATTGTTACCCTGAAGGATGACATTTTCTACGGCAACATCGTCGCCAAAGCAGATGGGAAAATCGTCGATATCGACGCGCGTCCTTCGGACGCCATCGCCCTGGCAGTGCGGGCCCACGTCCCGATGCTGGTCAGCCAGGATGTCATGGATGCTGCCGGGATCGTTCCCGAGCGCGATATGCAAGCAGAAGGTCCGGTTACACCTGCCGGAGACACCAAACCTCAAGCCCAGCCTTCCAAGGAAAGCGAAGAAGACCTGGATGTGTTCGAGGATTTCCTTAAGAAACTCAAAGACGAACCGGACGACGACCAAGATGAGAAACCAAAACCCTAATGGCTGATCTACCCGCTCCCGAAGAGCCTTCCCAACGCCCCGACGAAGGGACCTCCGTCCCGTCCACCTCCGTCATCCCCCACAATCGTGAAGCCGAAGAAGCCGTTGTGGGGGCAGTGCTCATTAACCCGGAAGCCTACTACGATCTGGCCCAATTCCTCCAGGCGGAAGATTTCTACATCCACCGCCACCGCTGGATCTGGGAGGCATTCGCCCGCCTGCACGAAAAACGCATCCCGCTGGATTTTTTAACGGTTACCGAAGAACTTCAGAGTGCCGGGCAATTGGCCGAAATTGGCGGAGCGGCCTACCTGACGGCACTTCTCAACCAAGTCCCGACCTCCCTGCACGCCGAAGCCTACGGACGGATGGTCGAGGCCTCCGCCATCCGCCGTCGCCTGCTGACCTCCGCCAACCAGATCGCCACCCTGGCCTACAACGAGCACGAGTCGGTCGAGAACGTCATCGAGGAGTCGGAGAAATCCCTCTTCAACGTCAGTGAGCGGCGGCTTAAGAAGGACCTCCTGCCGATTTCCACTGTCTTGAGCGATTACTACGACCGGATTGACGAGCTGGCTAAGCGCCCCGAAGAAATATTTGGCGTCCCAACCGGCTTCGTCGACCTGGACCGGATACTGACCGGCCTCCAGCCCTCCGACTTGCTGATCATCGCCGGTCGCCCTGGCCAGGGGAAATCCGGTTTCCTGCTCTCGGTGGCCAAGAACGCCGCCCTGCTGCATAAGAAACGGGTGGCCATTTTCTCGCTGGAAATGTCCAACGAGCAGGTGGTTCAACGCTTATTGGCGCAGGAAACTGGCATCGACAGCCAACGGCTGCGCAATGGAAAACTCAATGAAAACGAATGGCCGCTACTGACCCACGCCATCGAAGTGTTGGGCGACACACACATCTACCTGGACGACACACCCGCCATCACCCCGCTGGCGCTGCGGACTAAGTGCCGCCGCCTGCATATGGAGTTCGGCCTCGACCTGGTTATCCTCGACTATATCCAGTTGATGGGCGGCGACACACGCACGGAGAACCGTGTCCAGGAAGTCTCCTATATTTCACGCAACTTGAAGGTATTGGCGCGTGAACTGAACGTCCCGGTTCTGGCCGCCGCACAACTCAGTCGCGCCGTCGAACAGCGTACCGACAAGCGCCCGGTGCTCTCCGACCTGCGCGAATCAGGCTCCATTGAGCAGGATGCCGATATTGTTATGTTCATCTACCGCCCCGACCAGTACGAGAAAGACACCGACAAGCAGAACGTGGCCGAGATCATCATCTCCAAGCACCGCAACGGCCCGACCGGCAGCGTGGAACTGATATTCTTAAACCACCTGGCCAAGTTCGTGGATGCTGCCACACGCAATATCAATTTCCGCCAGGCGTAACCCCCTCAACCTGAGCCTCTCCCGATGGGAGAAGGGAAATCCAAAATGAGGAAATTCCAGGGTTTCAGCGACTCCGAAACTTTTGCCAAAATCCCCGCCTCGTTCTTCCACCATCTGCTCAGCGAGATAGATGACCGGGATGAATTGAAGGTGACGTTGTTCGCCCTGTGGCGAATTGGGAGTATGGAAGGCCGCGTCCATTTTCTACGCGAGCAGGATTTTACTGCTTGCGTCCCGGATCCGGCTCCAGCGCTGGAAAAGGCGGTAAATCGCGGCAGCCTGCTTGAGGCATTACCGCACGCAGCCACTCCGGGCACCCAGAATAAAGCCGTGGCACTCTATTTCCTGAATTCTCCACGCGGGCGGGCCGCGGCCGAAGCCTTCACCCAAGGCCGGTGGCAGCCGGATGCTAACGCCTCGAATACTCCGCTGCCGGAACGCCCAAACATATTCAAACTCTACGAAGAGAATATTGGCCCCCTGACACCATTGATCGCGGATGCGCTAAAAGACTCTGAAAAGACCTACCGGCCGGAATGGGTGGCGGAGGCGCTGGAGATCGCCGTCAAGAATAACAAACGCAACTGGAAGTACGTGGAAGCGATTTTACGCCGCTGGAAGGAAGAAGGTCATGCCAAAAAGCAAGATAGACGAGACGCTCAAGAAGATGGCCGCCGGTACACCGAAGGCGAGTATTCCGACTTCATCGAGCATTAAGACGCTGGGTGACCCGGACTGCCCACATTGCCATGGCCTTGGCTATGTGCGCCACGACGTCGAACCCGGTTCGCCCGAGTTCGGTAAGCTGGAGATCTGCACCTGCCGCCAGGGGGATGTGATGCGCCAGGTGCGGGACCGGCTCTTCTCACTCAGCCACCTGGATGAACTCAAAGGCCTGACCTTCGATTCTTTTCAGCCGCGCGGCCAGATTGGCCTGGGGGAACGGCAGGCGCGCTCGCTGGAAATCGCCTACAATACCGCCCGCCAGTATGCCACCAGCCTTAAAGGCTGGCTGCTACTGCAAGGGGGATATGGCTGCGGGAAGACCCACCTGGCCGCGGCGATAGCCAACTTCGCCGTTGGCATGGGTGTCCCCACACTTTTCCTGACCGTACCGGATTTGCTCGACCTGCTGCGCTTCGCCTTCGATGCGGAGGATGTCACCTTCGAGGAACGCTTCGAGCAGATCCGCACGGCCGCGCTGTTGGTGCTGGATGACTTCGGCACACAATCTGCCACCGCCTGGGCGCAGGAAAAACTCTTTCAAATCGTGAACTACCGTTACATCAACCAACTGCCGCTGGTAGTGACAAGCAATATCCCGCTGGACGAGATCGAGCCGCGCATCCGCTCACGTCTCACGGATCCGGAACTGGTTAGCAAGATCACCATCCTTGCCCCGGATTACCGCCATCCCACGGATGACAAGGGGCACCACGAACTCTCCTCGCTTGACTTGCTTTCGAAATGCACATTCGCCAGTTTTTCCCTGCGCGAGGAAGAGGGGCTGGAGGCCGACAAGCTCAAGTCGCTGGAGAAAGCTCTCAAGGTAGCCATGGCTTTTGCCGAAAAACCGAAGGGTTGGCTGGTGCTGACCGGTCCTTATGGCTGTGGCAAGACACATCTCGCCGCCGCCATTGCCAATGCCCGCACCGATATGGGTGACCCACCATTGTTCGTCATGCTGCCCGATCTGCTTGACCACCTGCGGGCAGCATTCAGCCCCAGCAGCAATACCAGCTATGACCGCCGTTTTGATGAAATCCGTACTGCCCCATTGCTGATTCTGGATGACCTGGGCACACAATCCATGACCCCCTGGGTGCGCGAAAAACTCTACCAGTTGTTCAATCACCGCTACAACGCCGAACTGCCCACCGTGATTACCAGCGCAGATACCTTGGATGAGATGGACGCACGCATTCGCTCCCGGATGCTGGACACCCGTCTGTGCACAATTTACGCTATTACGGTCCCACCCTACCATGGGGGAAAGAAGAGAATAAAAAGATAAACCTTTACAGTTTCCCCAAAATAGCCGCTAAACGCAGGCGCACAACCGTACCAACATATTTTCGTCCCCGTCGCAAGTATTGGATTAGATTCTTGCCGGTCTTGGATTCCCCGCTCCGGCGCGGCATGGCCTTGTAAGGCAGTTCACAAATCCTGTACTTTTTTTGCAAGGCTCGAAAGATAAAATCCACAAAATATTCGCCATAGTCGCCACGCAGTTGTATTTCCCGCAGGACCTCTCTGCGCGCAGCCACAAATCCGCTCGTATAATCCGCAAAGGTTGCATCCAGGAAGAAACGCGTAAACCAGTTAAGCGACAGGCTGAGAAACATCTGCATGGCTCCCCATTCCCCACTGCGGTCCTCGCCTCCACCCACCACATAGCGCGAATTGACAACCACATCAAAGCCCTGATCCAACATGTAAAGCATTTGAGGGATACGCTCGGGGGGGTGTGAAAAGTCGCAATCCATCCAAACAATCACAGCGTGTTTGGCAGCAGCAATTCCCTCCGAAAGTGAAGCGGTCAAGCCATGATCTTCCATACGCCGAATGATTTCAATGTGGGCCGGGGGACATATTATCCGAGAGGCTATCTCCCAGGTCCGATCGGGAGAATCGTCATCCACGACGATGATTTCAATTTCATCAATCCCGGTTTTCTGAATAACGTCCACCGTGGATTGGATCAGACTGACAATGTTGCCTGCCTCATTCAATGTCGGCATGATTACCGAAACATCCGTTACTTTTCTGCCCGCGTTTTCCAAAAGTATTGTCCTTCCTTTACAAGAAAATTCTATGGCTGGGTGGGGCTGTAAACGGCGAAATTATTGAAGCGGATATCCACGCCGCCCTCGAGATTGTCGGATCTCACTGCCAGGCCGACATCACCGCCGGTCAGGCTTTTGTCATATGCCAGAGAGACCTGTTTTCCGTTGGCATACAGGGTCAACGCTTCTCCAATGCAATCCGCGCGGATGTGATTGGTGGCATTGCCCTTCTTAATCCCATCCATTTTCAGGAATTTAAGGCCAGGGGAAATCATGGCATCCTGCCCATCCTTACGCATGGCGATACCCGAATAGCCATCACTGGTCACGATGAGCATATAGTAATTGTCCGGATTTTGATAATGGCAGAGAACGCCAATATAATTATCGTCCGAGCCACCGATCTTGCGGGCATCCACTTCTATGCTGACATCCCCCAGGAAGGATTTTCCCGGGGTGGCGAGGAGTAATGTGCTTGGTTTGTTTACGAACATGCGGTAGTAGTTATTAACGTATTCGATCGTGCCTTGGTCGTTCTTAAGTTGGGTCCAGCCGCTACTACTTTGTGAAAAATTATCGAAGAACAAAGCTTTCTGCGTATCCGGTGCAGCTGGTTGGCTGGCACAGGCATACAAGGTTGCCACCACCATCAATACTAGCGGAGTAACTATAAATGACTTTCTCACAGGTCGAATTCTCCAACTTCTTTCATAAATAGTTGTCTATGAATGACTAAATACAGGTGGCCACATTGACCTTGGTTCACTTTCTCGCCCAACTCCTAAGAAACTCAACCTGTGTCATTGCGAAGGCCGGTGCTTTCCCGGCCTGCCTGTCCTGGCCGGACAGGCCAGGGAAGCAAATTCCAAATAGCCATGGGATTGCTTCGCTCGCTGAAGTGCGCTCGCTCGCACGTGTGCCTGCGCACAGTGCAGGCAATGACAGTTTCTTTCAGAATGAAGAGCGCCGCGCGCTGTGGATTTACTCGCAAGAAAACGGGGCATTTCCATAATCAGGCCGGTATTATAGCCTATGATATTGTGCCTAGGTCATTTTCTTATTCGGCAGGGGGATGATGACCAGCGCACTGACCAGGAAACATACCGCGGCAAGGGCGAAAAGCAACAGATAACCCGACGAGTTGGAGCCAAGCGCCCGGTTGATAGGATCGATCAGCACACCGCCTAGCAGGCGCGCTCCCCCTGATCCGATGCAGGTGGCAATGTTGGCAATGCCCAGATAGCGGGCGGCTTCCTGGCGCGGTACGATGTCTGTCGCCAGAGCCCAGTTAGCCGAAAGAAAGGCCCCAATCGCCATTCCGATAGCGGCTCCGGCGATAATGATGAGCGGTTTCTCGCGCACGAAAAGCAGCAGGATGGTTCCAGCAAAGGCCACCAGGCCGGCAATCAACATGACCGGCTTGCGTCCGAAGCGGTCCGAAAGCCAGCCGGCAAGTATTGCCAGTGCAACCAGCGCTCCGCCCAGAATTACTTTGATTTGTCCGTAAAACCCTTGTGCGCCCGCCTCGTCCATGCGAATGACATCCACCAGGTAATTGATCAGGAAGCTGTTGATGGCGATGAAGGCACCCCAAAACAGGATACGGTTGGCAAACCACCAGCCAAAGACGGGAGTCTCCTTGAAATTGACGTAAAAAGCATTACGCAGGGCTTCGCCGACCGAGCGCGAAGCAACGGCAGCATTGGTATCATCTGCCTGTTCGCGCGCCCAGATCCCAGTCAAGATTACAAACAGAATAAAGACGACCACCGGTGCGGCAGCCGCAAAATAGACTGCATTCGTTCCCCACAGTTTCTTCCCGATGGTTCCCAACAGGATTCCAGCCACAAGGCCTGCCACCACCGTGGCAATAATATCCATCGTGGCCTTCAGGCTGGAGGCGGTACCATGCTGGGACTCAGGAACCAGATCCGGAATGAGAGCCTGCCAGGGACCCTGCAAGATATTCGAAGAGAATTGGATGAGGATCACGCCGATCAGTAAAACCCATAACGCCGGAGCAGATGCCAGCAGGAACAGCGAAGCAGCTATCAGGACCGTCCCTCCAATAATGAACGGCAAGCGGCGGCCCAGTTTCGTGCGTGCCCGGTCGGAGAATACTCCAATGATCGGCTGTACAACCATCGCGACCAGCAAGCCGATAAAACCCAAAATCCCAAGAGCCGTATTAGGCAGATTCGGCGCAAGTTGGCGGACTTTATACGTCATCAGCGGTGGATCTTGAATATTGGAGGAGAAGGTCAGGGCAAAACTCAGCAGGCTGATCACCAAAATGCGCAGGAACGATATTTTTTTCATGGCGTCCCCTTCAAGTAGTCAGGACGGATCGATTTAACGACTTTCAGTGACTGCAGTGCCTCGTCTATCTTCAATTCAAAAACCAGTGGCCCGGTAAAGTCTGCTGCAGCCAACCGGTCAAGGAAATGGCCCAGCTCCAGGTCACCCAGGCCGAGTGTTTTATGGTCTTCTCCGTAGCCACGCACACCCACGGGCATCTTCTTCGAGTCGTGCAAATGGACTTCCGCCAGGCGTGGCAAGAGCTTTTCAACCACGTCGAAGAAATCAAACCAACCGGGGAAACCGGCCAGAACATGGCCGGTATCCAGGCAGACGGACAGGTCGAACTCCTCGGCCAGTTCAAGGGTCAGGTCGAGAGGAAATTCGATGGTTTCAATGGCAAGCTTCCGGCTGGGCAGGCCGGTCTGTTCCAGGATGGACTTGATACTGTGGCGTGCGCCGTCCTGGAACTGGCGCAGGATGAGCGTGCGCGCCATCTCGGAAATTCTCATGTTGTAGAATTCCGCAGCCAGTGCGCCGGTGGCATGCAGCACGTAGACTTCCGGTTCTATTGGCATGGTCAGCCGGATGGTCTGCACCACCGCCTCCACTGAACCTTTGCGGACAG
>JBEKVG010000100.1:0-7930 GCA_049514195.1 Anaerolineales bacterium
AAAAGTATTTTCTTCCTCTGGCAACGTTTGCAATTGTAGCAATCCTTCTCACAGGACCGATTGCTGGCTCTTTAATGTTAAGCAATTACAGAGATGCTCTAATGGGTATGCACAGTCCGGTTAGAAATTCCTTGGACCTCTTGTCGCTTTTTATTCCAGGGAAAAATTGGTTGTTCAGTCAATGGACTCAATTCTTTTGGTCCAAAATAACGGGAGGAATTAATGAGAACAGTGTCTATCTGGGAATATCAGTTTATGTGCTCTTAGGGTATGTTTGGATAAAGCGAAAGACGCTGGAACTCATTATTAAACAACAAATCTATCTATGGTTTATAACGATTGGCTTCTTCTTTTTGCTGGCTTTAGGGCCAGCTTTTAAAGTATGGGGGAAAATTATTTGGGATAAAGTCATGCCATATACACTTATGGTTAAGGTATTACCATTTCTGGGACTTTCAGGGATGCCGGTGAGGATGGTAGTGATGGTCATCTTCGGCGCTTCCGTTCTTAGCGCCATAGGATTCCGTGAATTATTCCGGCAATTTCCACATAAGAAATTTTTTACGCTTTTATTATTAGCTGTTCTCCTTTTTGAAACCTTGCAAAAACCCCTGCCTGCCACCAGGATAGAAGTTCCAGACTATATAACGGCACTTGTTAGCCTTCCAAACGACGGTGGAGTGATCGATTTGGTTACAAACAACGAGTTTCTTACGCTGTATTACCAAACAATTCATGGCAAACCGATAACGGGCGGTTACATCTCACGGATTCCTACCAGTGTGTACGACGAAGGTCATGCCCTATCTAAATCGATCAATAATCAGGATTATGGCAAACTCTGGGTCACATATCATATTAGATATATCATCACACATGACACCCTCCAAGCCCAAGCTGCACAGCCGTATATAACTATTGAAGCGGTTTATGATCATAATGACATAAGAATTTATCGAATTGGGTGTGAATGTGAAGTTACAAAATAGACCAATACAATGACAGCCGAGAGGATAGATGAGTGCTTTGAATAAAGATGAAAGGAAAGTGTCCATGACGGACGCCTTAATTAAAGGGCGAGCGCAGCACAGCGGAAGCCCAGGTTGTAACTCCACAGGCCCATTGGCCTCCAACGGCGGATCGCAGAGCGTTCGGCCCAGGTCGGTCTGCCCCACTGGCTGCCGCGGAAAACCATATAACTGCCGGTGGTTGGCCCATTTGGATTGGTGGTGAGGGCCGCTGCGTAATCCTTACCATCATACCAATCTCCAATCCACTGCCAGACATTCCCGGCCATATCGCAGACGCCGTAGGGGCTGTTGCCACCCAGGTATTGACATACCGCGCTGGTGTCATTGAGAGATGTATTGAAGTTTAAAAGATGATCATCTGGAACAGAGTTTCCCCACGGGTAAAGTCGTCCGTCTGCACCCCGCGCGGCTTTTTCCCATTCCGCTTCGCTGGGCAAGCGGCGGTATGCCCAGGCACAATACCGGTACGCATCATCCCAGGTGACGCTGGTCACTGGAAAGTTTTGGAAGGATGCATTGCCAAAATACGAATCATGGATAGACGATTTTTTCGACATCGGAATGCGACAGCTTCCGGAGGCTACACAAAGAGCATATTGGGCATTAGTCACGTTTGTTTTATCGATCCAAAACGGATCCAGATAAACGGTATGCTGTGGTTTTTCATTGGCAGCCGCCTCTAGACCTTCAACGGATGAACCCATCAGGAAGTTTCCGGCCGGAACGCATACTAATCTCATGCCGTCCACCGGCGAGTCCCATTGCTACCCCACGGCAGTGCAGGCGGGTGGGTAGGCAGGAACCGGAGTGGAAAAAGAAAAGGCAATAGGATTGGTCTTAGCGGGAGTGGAAACGGCAGGTCGGGAAAGCAAACCGTGTTTACGCCCAGAGCATCGAATATATCAACGCGCCCCCTGGATCTGAGGTCCATAGGAACGGGTCGAATAGCCCGCTAATCTGCACTAGATACGATGGCAGGTCGCAGGAGCGCTGATAGCCATGCCTCGGGCTGGGATATGAGCTAGGGATGCCTGGTCACCTCCCAACACAGCCAGGATCTCATCAATCGACAACATAGTATAATTTCCAAATCCTTACAAGGCCAAATGGGATTTTTGTAGAGACTCTATAAACCGAAACCTAAATTTTTTTATTATTCTTTACTTCTATGGGCTTCAAAATCGTATTGCCAATGCTTATCAACTGCATAAATGATTTATGAATCCACATCACATTGAATCTGTCGTTTTGGATGGTCAATACAATATCGGGCATATTTGTACTCGCCAGCAATGTGTCCAAGGACGTGACTTGAAGATTGCTTTCCGTTATATATCACCCACGCTCGAACGGGAAGATTTCACATTTGCACAGCTGGATGCTGAAAGCAACCGCTATGCCAATCTGTTGCAGAGAATCGGTATAAAACCGGGCCAGATCGTGGCAACATTTTTGCCCAAGCTGCCTGATCAATTCTTTGCATTCCTGGGTATTCTCAAGATACAGGCGGTCGTTTGCACTTTGTTTTACATCTTTGGTGAAGACGCATTGTTGGATCGTTTAAGTGACTCGCAGGCAGTTTGCCTGATCACAAAGACCAGTTTGCTGCGCAAGATCCAGCCAATCCGGGCAAAGCTGCCTCATTTGCGATATATTCTATTGGTAGATGCCGAAAACCACCTGTCGTCCGATGTGCTTAGCCTGCTCGTGTTGAAAGCACAAGCCTCATCCTCTTTTGAGGCCGATCTTACATCTCCGGAGACGCCTTCAGTCCTGCACTATACATCCGGCTCCACTGGCAAGCCCAAGGGTGTTCAACATGTCCATCGCAGCGTGCTCAGCCTAAGTCAAACCGGGCGCGAACTGCTGGGTCTGCAGCCGGATGACATCTTTTGGTGCACTGCTGACCAAGGCTGGGTGACCGGAACATCATATGGCATCATCGCCCCATGGAGTCTGGGAGTCAGGCAGGTTCATTTTGGTGGAATATACGATGCTGAAAAGTGGTTAACCCTGTTGGAGCGCGAGGAGGTATCAGTATGGTATTCAGCCCCGACCGCTTTACGGATGCTCACCCGGGAAAATCCTGAGTTATTCACCCGATTTCAATTACCTGCCTTGCGTCACATCTATAGTGTTGGAGAGCCACTCAACCCTGAAATTATTAATTGGGGAGGGAGGGTGCTAAAGCATATCATTTATGACACCTGGTTTCAGACTGAGACAGGAGCCATTATGATTTCGAACAGACCCGGCTTGCCTGTAAAACCCGGTTCAATGGGCCAGCCAGTCAGCGGAGTGGAGGCATGTATACTTGATGAGCAAGGGAAACCCAGCCCGGCTGGCAAACAGGGAAATCTGTGTCTCAAACCAGGCTGGCCTTCCATGTTTGTCACGTACATCAATAACGCAACTGCGTACCAGAAAAAATTCCGCCACGGTTATTATTACACCGGCGATATGGCCTATCGTGATATCAACGGTTATTTCTGGTTCACCGGGCGAAGCGACGATGTGATCAACACGGCCGGTCACCTAGTAAGTCCTTTTGAGGTGGAAAGTTGCCTGCTCGAACTGCCCGAAATTACCGAATCGGGAGTCATAGGTGCTCCCGACGAACTGCTTTTTGAAAAGGTGGTCGCCTTCATCAGCCTTAAGACTGGCGTGGACTGGAGCAAGGAATTGGAACTGAAGATCCGCTTGCATGTATCCAACCGTGTTTCACCTGCGGCCACGCCGCAAGACTTCCGGGTGGTGACGGTTATTCCAAAAAATAGAAGCGGCAAAATTATGCGGCGGGTGCTGCGAGCTTGGTATGCAGAAAACGATCCCGGCGATCTTTCGACCATGGAGTCAAAGGAATGAGCACGATTGATATTTTGAAAGAAATATTCTGTACCGTCTTTGATAACCCAGACATTAATATTCAGCCGGAAATGACTGCCAATGACGTGGAGGGATGGGATTCGCTTTCTCATGTCAACTTGATCCTCGCAGTTGAGAATCACTTCAATATTCACTTCACTCAAAAAGAACTACGCTCCCTTAAAAAGGTTGGTGATTTGATTCACTCCATTGAAAGCAAAATAAGCTAAAAGTGGCGGAGAATCAAATGCAATTCAATACAGCCGAGTTTTTGATTTTCTTTGCTGCTATCTTTTGCATATACTACCTGACTCGCCCAACCTGGCGCTGGGTAGTTCTACTGACGGCCAGCCTATTTTTCTATGCCACACTTAAGGCACCCCAACTTATCATCGCGTTGGCTCTGGTCACGATCATTAGCTATATAGTTGGGCGAATACTTGCCAGATTGCCAGATGAATCTGGAACGCGGAAGATGGTCCTCTGGCTGGGGATACTGCTTAACCTGGCTGTATTAGCTATAATCCGTTACCTGCCGGATTTAGCCAATTTCTTGCCTGTGCTCTCCCTTCCCTTGCATAATCTGCCCAATTTGGGGGTATCAGTGGGCGTATCCTTCTATGTTTTCCAAGCAATTTCCTACCTGGTAGATATCTACTACGATGAACAGCCTGCGGAATACCACTTGGGCTATTTTTCGCTTTATATCAGCTTCTTCCCCAAATTATTACAGGGCCCGATTGAGCGTGCCTCCAACCTACTTCCGCAATTACACAAACCCAAAGCCCTTACAGACGAAATGATTCGTTCAGCTTTGCTTCTGTTTGCCTGGGGTTTATTCAAAAAAGTGGTCATCGCCGACCGGCTGGGAATTTTGGTGGATGCTGTTTATGACCATTTACCCAAATACGTTGGCATTTCTCTTTGGTTGGCAACTTTCTTTTATGCCCTGCAAATTTACTGCGATTTCTCCGGTTATACAGATATGGCTATCGGCGTGGCTCGCCTTTTAGGTATAAATCTCTCCATCAACTTCAATAAGCCCTACCTGGCTGTTTCCATCGCAGATTTTTGGCGGCGCTGGCATATTTCCTTCTCCACCTGGATTTTTGATTACATTTTCAAGCCGGTGCAGATGAACCTGCGTCGCTGGAAAACCTGGGCTAGCCCTGTCGCTCTGCTTGTCACCTTCTTTTTATCGGGAATATGGCATGGTGCCAGTTGGGGATTTGTGGTCTGGGGCCTGCTGCACGGTATTTACATGGCTGTTTATGTTCTGCTTGCTCCTTACGAGAAGAAATTCCTAAGACGATTTAAACTGGAAAAATCAACGGTGGTAAGACTTATACAAATCGCCTTCACCTTTGTATTGATCTGTTTTGCCTGGATCTTCTTCCGAGCAAAAACCCTTGCTGATGGCTGGTATGTGGTAAGCCACTTGTTTCCTGGCCTGAATATTCTCAACAGCTTAATGACCAGTATTATTCATGATCAACCTATTCCTAAGGTGGGGTTACAGAATTATTTTACTATCGGGGGATCTCCAGTTGATTACATTTTTGTTCTTATAGGATTACTGGTCCTGCTGGCAGTGGAACTACCCGAGAACCTGGCTAAAACCAGATTGGGCATTGCTTTTCAAAAGAACATGGTTTTTCGCTGGGTGGTCTATTGGTTGCTTGTCATGAGTATTCTGACAATAGGTGCGATCGTCCAAACCGAGTTTGTCTATTTCCGGTTTTAGCCGTTGGAGAATGTAAAAATGAGTCGAAGTCTTTTAACCAAATGGTTAATAAATATATTTATTTTTATTTTACTTATTGCTACCACATGCACAGTTCTATTTGTTCTGCTACCAACCTATTCATATTCAGGTGATTATTACGCTGCATTAATAGACAAGCACAAACTGCTAGAATCTACACCTGGCTCTCGTGTGATTGTGGCTGGGGGATCCAACGTTGCACTTGGACTCGACAGCGAACGGCTGGCTTCCCTATTAAACAAACCAGTGATCAATGATGGTCTTAATGCCGGATTAGGTATGCGGTTCATACTCACTGATCTTGCTCCTTTCATACATTCAGGTGACATAGTGGTCCTCTCCCCTGAATACGAAACCTTTTTCGGCGATTCTCTAGAAGGAGGTAATGCCATTTTGGCAGATCTCTTGGATGTTTATCCTCAGGCAGTGCAATCATTTGATTTTTCTCAATTCGTCAGACTGCCAAATATTTTTATGGAGGTTTTACAATCCAGATTCATACGCTTAGCCAATCTCTGGATTTCTCCTGCCAATGGGGAAAACCCCATTTATTCCAGAGCCGGCTTTAATCGTTATGGAGATATGATCAGTCACTTGGGAAAGCCAAACGTTTCTAATATTGATGGCAGTGCCTATATCAAAGTAAGTGATTCTTATAACCTGACTGTTATTGATGTATTCAATCGCTTTGCCAGGCAGGCAAAGGCGAAAGGTGCCACAGTGGTACTAATTTACCCACCTTCCAGAATGACCAACTATATCAACACGCAGGGTCGCCTCGAGCAGCTCGATACATACCTGCGGAAGCATCTGGAGTTTCCCATCCTTTCTCATCCCATTGACTCCTGCTTTGCAGATAAGTATTTTTATGATACCGCATACCACCTAAACGCTGATGGTCGTCAAATGCGCACCCTGCAGTTGGCTGAAGTGTTGATCAAGCAGGGCGTTGTTATAGTAAACCCTGGAAAAATCCTACCGAGCAAATAAGCTGCTAAGAGCACTCAGAGCGCAGATGGGGGGGAACTCCGCGAGGGCAGAAAAGCAATGCCAGGCATTTCCGGACATCTTCGTGGTCAAGATTCCTTTTTAGCGAATCGCCAGACATTCCGGGTGTTTTTATTATCAATTCCTGCAGACAAACCAGCGCAGGAACGGATTAAATTCGAAAGTAATCGTATCGCTTGATGGATTAAGTATGGTTGCCAGCAGCCACTCCTACGGGCTGCTGACTAACAATCTGCCTAATGCAAACGACAGTCATACCGTTTATACAGTCAGGGCAGAATTACACCATATATGCTGGATACACAGTCACTTGGACAACATAGTATAATTCACCCTCATGGAACCCCGCTCCAACTCCTCATTCCGTCCATACCTCGCCTCGGCCATCAGCCTGTTCGTCCTCGGCTCCGGTGCAGCAGCCATAGCAATTTTTACTTTGACCCCGACCGTCTGGGCGCGCTGGCTGCTCTTCTTAGGCTGCACGCTCGGCCTCACAAGCCTGGCATTGCCGGTTACCTGGTTCCTCAACCTGCGTTTCCCGTCCGAGCCACCGGCAGGGCCGTACGTGGTCCTCCGGCAAGCCATCTGGGTGGGAGTATATGGAGTCGTGCTGGCCTGGCTGCAACAGGTACGACTGGTCACTATCTGGACCGGCATCGGCCTCGCCTTTGGGCTGGTAGCCATCGAATACCTTGTCCGCATGAGAGAGAAAGCCCGCTGGCAGCCAAAATCCATTCCCGATGAACAACCACCGGTGGATAATAAACCAGCCTCTCAAGCATGAACCTGCGTAAACTTGCCTCTGTTGAACAACTTCTCCAGACCAAACTGGCGACTGAACTTGTCGCGAGCTATGGTCGCCCCTTAACCCTGCAAGCCATTCGGAGTGTGCTGGAAGATGTGCGGACGCATGCGTCAACAGGCAAAGACCTCTCTCTGCCTGACCGGGAAAATATACTCACCCAGATAGCCTCGCTTCTGAAAAAATGGACCTCCCCAACTCTGTTGCCGGTCATCAATGCTAGCGGTGTGATCCTGCACACGAACTTGGGCCGTGCACCACTTTCTAACGCCACTCTGCAGGCCATGGAAGCAGTTGCAAAGGGTTACTCGAACCTGGAATATGACCTGGAAACCGGAAAACGCGGTTCGCGTCTGGTTCACTCTGACGTGCTGCTGCAACGTCTCACCGGTGCCGAGTCTGCCATGGTGGTGAATAACAACGCCGCGGCAGTACTGTTGGTCCTTGCGGCACTGGCAA
>JBEKVG010000101.1:0-7854 GCA_049514195.1 Anaerolineales bacterium
CACAGTGGATGGTGTTCTGGCCTCCAAATAACTGATTCGTAGTGTAACAAGGGCCGGGGGAATCCCCGGCCCTTCTTCAAGAGCAATTTCAAAGTTTTATCCAGGAGAACATTGCATGCCACCGGTATTGGAATTACGTGGGATCACGAAATCTTTTCCGGGCGTTTTGGCAAACGATTCCATCGATTTGTTCGTGGAAAAGGGAAAAATCTTGGCCCTGCTGGGGGAAAATGGTGCCGGCAAGACGACCCTGATGAACATTCTCTATGGACTCTATAAGCCGGATAAAGGGCAAATATTAATCAATGGAGAGGAAGTTGCCATCCAACGCCCCAGCGACGCCATTGCCCGCGGGATTGGTATGGTTCACCAGCACTTCATGCTCATCCCGGTCATGACCGCCACAGAAAACGTCATGCTGGGCGTGGAGCCCACCCGGAACGGGATTTTCCTGGATAAGGCCAAGGTTGCCAAGCGCATCCAGGAACTCTCCAAGCAATATGACCTGGATGTGGATCCAGGTGCCTATATAGGCGATATACCGGTAGGCGCCCAGCAACGTGTCGAAATTATCAAGGTTTTATATCGTCAAGCTGATATCCTGATCCTGGACGAACCAACCGCTGTCCTGACCCCCCAGGAGGTCGAAGGACTCTTTAAGGTGTTGCGTTCGCTGGTCGCCAGCGGGAAATCAATCATTTTTATCACCCATAAACTCAAGGAGGTCCTGGAAATTGCCGACCAGATCACGGTCCTGCGGAGTGGTCGCGTCGTTGGCACAGTCTCACCGGGGGAGGCCTCTCAAGAAAAACTCGCCTCCATGATGGTGGGACGGGAAGTAAACCTGGTGGTCAAGAAGAAACCTGCTTCACCTGGGGATGTGGTCCTGAAGGTAAAGGATCTGCATGTCCGGGATGAGCGCCAGAATCTAATGGTAAATGGTACTTCCTTTGACGTATGTGCAGGCGAGGTCCTGGGCATTGCGGGTGTGCAGGGCAATGGCCAGACGGAGTTGGTTTATGCATTGAGCGGCCTGGCACCGGTTGTCAGCGGGGAAATCAGCATTATGGGTAAACCAGTCCACCATTCCTCTCCGCGCAATATTCTGGAGAGGGGCGTGGCCCATATCCCCGAGGACAGGCAAAAGCATGGCTTGATCCTTACATTTCCCGTCCACGACAACATGGTTTTGTGTACGTATTACAAGCCTCCTTTTGCAAAAGGGCTGACAATGCAGCAAAAGGTTATCATTGAAACGGCCGAAAAATTGGTGGAGCAGTTCGACGTGCGTACCCCCAATGTGTTTGTGCCCGTATCCACGTTGTCAGGCGGCAATCAGCAGAAAGTGATCGTGGCACGTGAATTCTCGCGGACGATCAAACTGTTGATTGCCTCGCAGCCGACGCGGGGCCTGGATGTCGGATCGATTGAGTATATCCACGGCCGCATTATTGAGAAACGCGATGAAGGCACCGCTGTGCTTCTAGTTTCGCCCGAGCTGGATGAAATCATTGCCCTTTCCGATCGTATTGCTGTGATGTACAAAGGGCAAATTGTTGAAATTCTGCCCGCGGCCAGGGTCAATAAAGCCTTTCTGGGTCTTCTCATGGCGGGAGTCAAACCATCTGAAGCCCTCGAGTCGGCTCCAGCCACCACACAGGAAATCGAAGTAGAGCGCGTTTTTTAGGAGAACTTCAACTTGAACGCAAAAACTACTCTTACCAATCAAGACGCGTCCAATCAAAAAGAAGCTCCCGATCTTGCAAGGAAGCAACGGAGAGGCTCCAAGCTCCTGCAGACTTTTTTGATTCCAGCCCTGGCCATATTGACCGGGTTCATCATCGGTGCCATCGTGATTGCATTATCCAATAACGCGGTCATCGCGGCCTACCAGAATTTCTTCCATGCCCCGGGCACGGCGGTGGCTGCCACGTGGAAGGCCATTGCAACTGCATACGGGGCATTGTTCAAAGGGTCGATCGGTAGCTTTCCCGACATCTTCAAGGGCATCCAGAGCTATAATGCAACCGGTGACAGCAAAGCTCTCCTACTGGCAATCTATCCATTCACAGAGAGTCTGGCTACTGTTACTCCTTACATTCTGGCTGGGCTGGCAGTGGCAGTCGGTTTCAAGTGCGGTCTCTTTAATATCGGCGCGGAAGGTCAATTTGGCATTGGAGCGTTATGCTCTGCATTCGTTGGGTATAGTATCCATGGGCTGCCATGGTATATCCATTTGCCACTGGCATTGTTGGCCGGGGCAGCTGGAGGTGCCATCTGGGGAGCGGTACCGGGCTTCCTGAAAGGACTCACGGGGGCGCATGAAGTTGTCATTACCATCATGATGAATTATATTTCCTTTCTGTTGAGCGACTGGTTGTTGAACGGTCCGATGAAAGCGCCCGGTTTTCGGCCCTTGACTCCAGTCATTGAAAATTCAGCCATGCTGCCGCGTTTCTTCCCTGCCCCGTTGCGCTTCAACTGGGGCTTTATCCTGGCTCTGGTGATGGCCGTTTTTATCTATTGGTTCCTGTTCAAGACCACCATCGGGTTTGAAATCCGGGCGGTGGGTGCAAACCCGGATGGAGCCCGTTATGCCGGGATGAACATTGTCCGCAATTTCGCAATCGCCATGACACTCAGCGGTGCGCTGGCTGGCCTGGCCGGGACAGTCCAGGTACTAGGAATAGACCATTGGGTAGGCGAAGGCTTTTCAGCTGGCTACGGTTTTGATTCGATTGCGATCGCCCTACTGGGCCAGAGCCATCCCTTGGGTGTTGTACTGGCAGCCCTCTTGTGGGGCACCCTGCGCAGCGGCGCGACCAGTATGCAGTCCCTGGCAGGTGTGCCGATCGAGATCATTTCCATCATCCAGGGCTTGGTCATCGTCTTCGTGGCCGCGCCGGCTGTCATCCGTTGGATCTACCGCATCCGCGCTATACGAACGGAAACAACTGTGCTGACGCGTGGCTGGGGAAAATAGGTTTTGAGACATCGAACAATAGCTGAGGTCATATAAGAGGACTGTATGACAACCAACCTTGTCCAGAAGAACGATAAGAAATCCAATCTCCGCACCCGCTTGGTCCCGGGTATTTTGTTGATCGTCGCCGGCTTGGCCATTTTATTTCTGTTTGGACTGAATCTAAAGCCCGAACTACATTCCACATTTGGACTCACCCCGCTGGGGGATAAAAATGTTATTCCCATTTCGGATCTAGTACTGCCGGTTCAACCCGCCATCTATTTTCTGGTGTTGGTAACTTTCTTTGTGGGGGGCTGGCAGCTGGCGCGCGGGATCCGATCGAATAATCTTATGGTCGGTTTGGTTGCATTCTGTTTTGTGGCCGCCTTCCTGATCTGGGCAGCCAAAGGCGCCTCGATGGACCTGGTGGGAATGATGAACACCTCCCTGGTCAGGGCTACCCCGATCGCGCTGGCAGCTTTGTGCGGGGTGGTCAGCGAACGGGCAGCGGTGATCAATATTGCGATCGAAGGGATTATGCTGATGGCGGCCATGACCTCGGTTTTGGTGGCGACCATCTTTCACAACCTTTTTCTTGGATTGTTGGCAGGGATCCTGACCGGAATGTTTGTGGCGGCTCTTCATGCAATCCTGGTCATCCATTTCAAGGTTGACCATATCATCAGCGGTGTGGCAATCAATATCGTCGGGACGGGTGTGTCCAGCTTTATTTCCAACCGTTACATGCAAACCAATATTGACAAGCTCAATAATTCTGGGGTCTTCCCCAATATCCCGATCCCTCTCCTGGCAAAAATTCCGATCCTGGGGCCGGTCATTTTTGAGAACAACATCATTGTATACATCATGCTCATCCTGGTTGCGGCCACTTTTGTGCTCCTGTTTTACACCCCGTGGGGATTGCGAACCCGGGCTGTAGGTGAACATCCAAAAGCGGCGGATACATTGGGCATCAATGTCTACCTGACGCGTTATGTGAATGTGATCTTAGGCGGTTTCATTGCAGGGATAGGCGGAGCCTATTTCACGATTGGCTCTGTCGGGCGGTTTGACAAGCTCATGACGGCGGGTAAAGGTTTCATTGGCTTGGCGGCCATGATCTTTGGCAACTGGAATCCCATCGGGGCACTAGGTTCGTCTTTGATCTTCGGTTTTGCCGACTCACTGCAAATCAAGATGCAGATCCTGAACATTCCCATCCCCACAGAATTTCTGCAGATGGCTCCGTATATCGTCACCATTGTCGTCCTGGCTGGCGTCGTCGGGCGGGTGCACCCGCCTGCGGCGGATGGCCAGGCCTATGAGAAACAATAATTTAACCTGTGGTCAGTATGTTTCGGGGACTACGGGTTGATGTATTCCCCGTTTTTTTATGCCACCTTGCGTAACCATATTTGTTCTGATTCCACCGAAAGCCATCCTGATTTGGTGCGACTGAGTCTGCTGGTTGGTTGCCTGCCCCCCTCATCCTTCCTTGTCTGTTGAGATAATACAATACTCAAGTTATAATGAAGAAAGGAGAATAACATGTCTGACGAAACCTGTGATTGCAAGCATGCTGATTGTGACTGCGGGAAAGGCTGCGATTGCGGCTGCGAATGCTGCAGTGGAGATACGCGCTTCCAACGTCGCTATCTGACCAAAGCCGAACAGGCCGCTGAGTTGGAAGCCTATCTGGCTGACCTTAAGCTGGAGGTTCAGGCGGTAGAGGAACGGCTTGCAGATTTGAAAAAGTAAGCGATCATAAAAAATCAAACATCAGGGCGCAATTACTGATGTTTCCTTATTAATCTTAATCACGGGTAATTTTCCCCATCCGGTCGGAAATTACAGTACTGTTACGGATTGACCAGGTTCGGGTCCAGGATATATTGCCACCAGTTATTGACAACACCGCTTGTCCGTCCGGCTACTTTTGGTAAGTGATTCAGCCACCATTTGTGCAGGATGCGCAGGTCCCCATTCCCCCATTCGTCAGCGTTAACCTGGCGGATATCGTTTTTAAAAGTGGGGAAGTTGTACCAATCGTAGCAATTGCTGGGCACTTTGCGCGGATTGTTGTAATCATAATCGCTTTCGGCGTTGGGGGGAAAATGGATGGTTCCCAGCTCAGCTTTTCCCGGTGCAACCTTGTCATATAGCGCGAATTGGGCATACAGGTTGGCATTCCCCTGTGTTTTAGCGAACGTTTGGGTCAGAATGGATTCGGTGCGATGTCCGAATGAGTGAAGCATTTCTCCGACTCCCCGTTCGGAGGAAAAGCCCATTACGACGAACCGCCGGTTGCAACCGGCTGACCAGGTTTGGGGCTGGGAATTGCACCAGAAAGCACCTGCACCGCACATGGTTGATTCATAAAAACCCGCCTGTGGGAAACCCATCAGCCAGATCTCGTCAATTTGGCGATTGGCGATGAGCGGTAAGACATTCAGTCCGGTCAGGATGGCTTGGTAGTTGGCATATTCAGGCTGGTGTGCTGGTTGGGTTTTGTTCATAACAGCCAGGAATGTCTGTGGATCATAGCGATATCCATCTGTCAGGGCTGGAAATTCATTAAGCTCTATGCGTTGGATAATCTGGTAACGTGCCAGCCCGCCGCTGGTTTCCAGAATATCCTGGATGAAAGTGTTTGACAGGTCGTTGGGGTTGTTCCAGTTCATGGTTTGGATGAGCGTCTTGCCGGAGACGGTGTTCATGACTGGGTTGTAGATCACCAACAGCACGCGCGAGGTTATGATCCGAACCGGTTCGGTTGTGTTATCAGGCGGAATGACCGGAAGGGATGGCGTGGCACCCCCGCTGGAGGGCTTCAGTCCCCCAAACAGGCTACGTAGAAAATCACAGAAAGTTGATTTTGAGCTTCCGGAAGAATTGTTCATCCAGTTACCTATGGTACGTCAGTGGCATAATATATCTGATTACCGACGCTAAAGAAGGCATAGCGGTTTGGACTAATGGTCATGGCCGTTGCCGGGCCATTGAATAGTGCATTGTTTTCCTCGATAGTCGCCCGGAACTGACCACGCAATTCCAGCGAATCCGATCTCGGGCTGAAGCGGTAGATTGCTCGAGTGAGCGGTTCGAGCATGTAGAGGCTCGGATCGGGAGCGGAGGCAAAAGTTATCTGAGTGAAGATGGCATCATTTATTTTGGGGCCAGGTTGCCGTTCCGGGCGTGTATCCACAAAAGTGGTTGGATCAGCGCAGCGCATCGGAACACCTGCGTAGCTGGTCATGGAGCAAGATGTGACATGACCATCCTGGAAAAGTAAGTATAAATCTGAATCATTGGCAGCCAGGTCAATGGCGGTATTCATATTCTGCGGGACTTGTTCCCCAAAAAACATGCTCGGCAAATCCGTGAATTGGCCTAAGCTTCCGGAATATTGCCAGACGGCATTACCGGCTGGATCAAGAACATACAGGTTTTTCCCATTAGAATCTAATGAAAATGCGGAAATACCCCGCCAGCCAAGCTGTGGTGGAACAAGCGAAACGGCCACAGGATCAGCCAGCCCACAGTAGAGTAAATTTCCTTTGCTATCCATTGCCAGGATGCGGGCATCGTGGACATTGGTCATGGGCAAAGTTTCCAAATCTACCAGAGCCCCCACAATGATTATCCCATATTGTCCAGGATCGCACTTGAAGGATGAATCCACTTCGTAGCCTTGTGACGTCATGGATGCACGGATGACACTCCCGCGCGAAGAATCCAGCAGGTACAAGTCATTATCAGTTGCTACTATACGGACGATCTGAACAGTTTGACTCAGCCCACCGATAATGGCCGGACGAAAATCCAGGCGCAGGATTCCATCCAGATTGTCCAGAGCAGTCTGGGCTTCCTGACGCAAGGTGTTCGAATCTTGCGTCTTTTGATTTTTCTCGGCCAAATCTAGATAGTATATAGTGCTGTCCCAGGCGCGCCGTACTTCAATTGGGTTATTCTGGCCACGCGCCTGGCTTGCCTGTGCCAGAGCCATATTGTAATATTGCTGATATTGTGCAGAGCGACCATAGTGAATGTAAACCGTCGCTGCAATAGCCACAATGATGACTGGAATGACAATAGTAAATAATGCCATGCTTGAGCTTGCGACATCAGAGCCATCACTTGAATTGGGCAGAATAGTTGGTAAGAACTTCTTAGTGCCCTCAGATATGCTCTGCGTGCCTCCTCGCATTTCTTGGATGATCCTTGCTAATCCGCCGAAAATTGCTCTACGCCGGCGGGAGACAGGTCGTGTGATTTCAGGAAGGTCGGTGGTTGAGCGCGGAGAAACGAAACGCCCCATGCGCCTTTCCGGGCGTGAAACTGGCGCAACTGGGATAGTTACAGGACGTTGTAAGGGTTGCCCCGCGCTGGTTTGACCCTGTTGCCCGGCCGGTGCGACGGAGGTCCCAACCCTTCGTGGTGATACCTCAGAGTTGGATTGACTGGCTGGAGGTGCTGATTTATCCTCTCTCGAGAGAAGGCGGGTAAAACGACTTGCAGGGCGTGCGCTCTCAACCTGCGAAGTGGGCATCGCATGCAATGGATTGTTGATGCCAGGCGCCGGTGAGGCAGCCTGGAGAGTGCCAGGAACAGAGGTTTGCCCTGAAACCCTGCCCGATACGGCCTGTCCTGTCCTTGTCGAAGCTGCCGGGACTGTTGCATGGGCTGCCGCAGCAAGCTTCTCCCCGCTAGATTGCATCCCTTTCAGGATGTTCAAATTCCCTTTTCCGGCATGTGCTTGCACCAGTACTGCGTTCACATCGTTGTTGGAGATGCTTAGAAGCTTTCGGCGCAATGTTTCTAACGAGGCACTTTTTCCCCCGAACTGCGTGCTATCCCATCCGGTGGGCAGACTGGAAAACAACACCAGC